>NZ_JBEXJT010000008.1:0-204166 GCF_040609255.1 Kitasatospora sp. NPDC004723
AGGCCGGGGCGGCTGGGGTCGCGCAGCGAGTAGGAGCTGCCGGAACCCGTGGTGTTGATGGTCGGGTTCGGGCCGTTCCACTTGGAGTTGAGCGTGCCGGCGCGGGCGTCGTCGTAGCTGTCGACGACCTCGCCGCTGCGGGCGTCGACGAAGACGTGCAGGGTGCTCGGGGCGCTGCCGTTGCTGCCGGTGAGCACGGTCTCCCAGGCGAGCCGGCCGGCGCCGTCCTGGACCCGGACGACCAGGCGGCGGGACTGCACGCCGTCGACCTCGGCCAGCTTGGTGCGCGCGGTCTTCTCCGCGTCGGCGGCGCTGACCAGCGCGGTGGTGGGCACGCCGACCGGGCCGGAGGAGGCGGACTGCAGCCCGCGGACCTTGCCCTGGCCGTCGGCGAGCACGACGGCGTCGCCGCCGACCACCGGCAGGCCCTTGTAGCTGCGCTGGTAGGCGACCGAGTAGAGACCGCCCAGCCAGGGGGTCACGGACTGGCGCTCATAGGTCTCGTCCGGGCCCTTGGCCAGGGCGTCCAGGCCCGCCGCGGCCGCCTGGTCGGCGGCGTTGACGGCGGCGGCCAGGGCGCTGGGCGGCGCCGAGACGGCCGGGCCGGGGTCGGCGGCGGCCTGGCCGACCGCGGTGGCGGTCAGCATGCCGGCCACGACGGCCAGGGTGGTCCCCGCCGTCAGCAATCTGCGTTTCATTCCGAGGCTCCTCGAACGTGGGGGTGCTCGATCGCGGACGGTGTGCCGTCAGGGCGCTCACCGCGGGGCCGTTTGGGGGGCGGCTGGGTGCGGGCGTCCGCGCTCGGGTGCCGGAACCCTCACACGCCGTCATGGCCCGGTCAACGGTCCGGGCGTGCGCTGCGGACGGTTGGCAAGTTCCGTCAAGTGACGTCAGGAACCTTTTCCAGGCCGGGAATTGAGGCCTGACGGGGCGTCCGGGCAGGTCGGAGGCGGCGGCCCGGCCCGGCCCGGGGCGGCGGGGGAGGTCGGGGCCGGCGCCTGGAGAGGTTGAGACCAAAGGGGGAAGAGGTAGAGACCAGTAACCGAAAGTGGTTGAGACCATCTCATGTACGCCGGAGGCCCTCGTCCAGTACCGTCCTCCTCAGCGGACCTCCCTACCGGGAGGGCCCGGAACGCACTCGGGAGGGCAGCCCCGTGCACCGGAACCGGGCGTCGACCAAGCCCGCCGAGGACGAGGCCTGGCGGGCCTTCGGGCTTCGCCTGCGCCAGTGGCGTCGTCGTGCCGGTCTCACCCAGGCCCAGCTCGGCGCCGAGATCGGCTACGACCACACCGCGGTCAGCAAGCTCGAACACGGCACCCGCCGCACCAGCCCCCGGATCGCCGACCGCCTCGACGACCTGCTGCTCGCCGGCGGCGAACTGCGCGACGCCTGCCGGCGCGCCGAGGAGGGCGCGCTGCCCGTACCGGCCGGGCCGCCGGCCGCCCCCGCCCCCGCCGAGCCGCCGACCGCCCCCGGCGACTGGACCCGCGCCCCGCTGCCCGGCCCGCCCGTCGCCGCCCTGGTCCCCGCCCTGCCGCCCGGCCTCGCCCCCCAACTGCCGGTCCGCCTCCCCGACTACGGGCTGCTCTGTCCGCTCCACGACGCCGCGGGCTGCGACGTCCCCCCGCCGGCCGACCTCGCCGTCCTGCACGCCGCCTTCCGCGCCGCCGACCCGGCCGCCGCGCCACCGCTGGACCCCGACACCGTGCACGCCCTCGCCGGCCTGCTCGCCGCCCACCTGCGGGCCGGCGACGGCCCCGGCACCCCCGGCACCGAGGCCGTCGAGGACACCCTGCGCGTCGTCCTGCGCCGCCTGGCCGTGCACCCGGCCGGCCCCACCCGCCGCCCGCTCGCCCGGCTCGCCGGCGAGTACGCCCACGCCGCCGGCGCGCTGCGGATGCAGGACGGCCGCAACGCCACCGCGATGGCCTGCTTCTCCCGCGCCCTCGGCTGGGCCGAACTCGCCGAGGACGCCGCCACCCAGGTCGCCGCGCTCAGCGACATGAGCTTCCTCGCCCGCCTCGACGGCGACCCCGGCGCCGCCCTCGGCTACGCCCACGAGATCGTCCGGGTCGCCCCCGCCCGGCACTGGGCCGGCGCGATGGGCCAGATCGGCCTGGCCCGTGCCCACGCGATGACCGGCGACGTGCGGTCCACCGTCCGTCACATCGCCCGCGCCCGCCACCATCTCGACCACATCGGGGTCCACGACGAGTCCGACGCCGCCTGGCTCTCCATCGCCTCGATGCGGCTGCGGGTCGAGGCGGGCACCGCCGCCGCCCTGCGCGACGCCGCCGCGGCGGTCGACGACCCCCGGCTCGCCCGGCGCGCCGTGCACGCCGCCGAGACCGCGCTCGCCCTGCTCGCTCCCGACCAACTGCCCTCGTTGCGCCTGCTGTTCACCGTCCGGGTGGCCGACTGCCACCTGATCGCGCACGACCCGCGGGCCGCCGCCGAACTGGTCCGGTCGGTCCTGGCGGCGGGCGACGGCGAGGCCGGGCTGCCGCCGCTGGTCCGGCGCGAGCTGGCGGGCCTGCGCAGCCGCCTGGTCGGCCACGGCCTCGCGGGCTGAGCGGGCCGGGGACTCCCGTCACCGCTGCCGGCCACGTCGGGGCTGTCGCGAAGGGGAGCGTTCGGCCGGCGTCCCCGGTTCGATCGGCCTGCTGCTCGGCGGCACCGTCCTGGCCGTCGGCGTGCCGGCGAGGTCCGTCACGGCGAGGACCGGCGGGCCCTGGGCCCCCGAGGACCTTCCGGGCGCGCCCGCCGGGTAGGCCTTCCTTCAGAGGGCGGCGAGGAAGCCGTCCAGCTCGCGTTCGAAGAGGTCGGGGCACTCCAGCGGGACCATGTGCGCGGCGCCGGGCAGGACCAGCTCGCGGGCGTGCGGGGCGCTGTCGGCTATGGCGCGGGCGTTGGCCAGGATGTCCGCGCCGTCCAGTTCGCCGGTCAGGACCAGCGTCGGCGCCCTCAGCTCGCCGAGGCGCCCGGCCGCGCCGGCCTCCCGCGGGCGCCCGGCGCCGAAGCCGGCCGCGTGGCGCAGCACGTTGGCGGTCACCGAGGCGCGCAGCCGCTCCCGCAGCGCGCCGTCCACCTGGGCGGGGGAGCGGTGCGGGCCGTCCGCCCACATCCGCAGGAAGTGCTCCACAAACCGGCCCACGCCCTGCTCGCCGCCGGCGCCCAGTGCGGCGATCTGCTGCTCCGTGTGGTGGGTCACGAAGGGGTCGGTGAACGGTCGTCCGCTGACGCCCGGCGCGGTGAGCACCAGGCCCGCCACGGACGCGGGGTGGGTGAGCGCGGTGTCCAGGGCGATCCGGGAGCCGAGCGAGAGCCCGACCAGTACGGCGCGCGGCACGTCCAGGTGGGCGAGCAGGGCCCGCAGGTCGTCGGGGTGGGCGTAGTCGCCGCCGACGGTGGAGGAGCGGCCGTGTCCGCGGGCGTCGTAGCGCACGACGTGCCGGCCGGCGGCGGCGAGCCGGGTGAACTGCTCGTCCCAGCTGTGCCGGTCCAGCAGGCC
Source organism: Kitasatospora sp. NPDC004723 (assembly GCF_040609255.1). NCBI lineage: Bacteria > Bacillati > Actinomycetota > Actinomycetes > Kitasatosporales > Streptomycetaceae > Kitasatospora > Kitasatospora sp. NPDC004723. Next base: position 3,513 of record NZ_JBEXJT010000008.1, read on the forward strand.
GCCGTGCAGCAGGACGACGGCCGGTCCGGCGCCCTCCGCGACCTCGTAGGACAGCTCGCCGTCCGTGACGGGTACGGTGCCGGTGCGCGCTTCGGTCATGTTCCGTCCGCTCCTTGATCGTTCCGGTCGTTTCGATTGCGCTTCTCGGCCGCTCGCTCCAGTTCCTGGAACACCTCGCCGAGCCGGTCGAGCACCCGCAGGGCGGTGGCGACCTCGTCCGGGTCCAGATCGCCGAGGTGGCGCCGCAGCGCTCCGTGCTCGGCTTCCTGGACGCGGGCGAGCACGCTCTCGCCCCGCGCGGTGAGCCGCACCAGCGAGGAGCGCCGGTGCTCCGGATTGGCGACGGTCTCGGCCAGCCCGAGCGCCTTGGCGTCGTTCACCAGCCGCTGCACGGGCTGCCGGTCCAGGTCCAGCGCCCGCGCCAGCTGCGGCACGGTCCGCGGCCCGCCGCGCCGCAGCGCGTCCAGCACCGCGTGCTGCCCGGCGGTCATGCCGGTCCCGGCCAGCCCGCGTTCGACCGCCCGCAGGACCACCCGGTGCACCGGCCACAGCCGCCGGATCACCTCGTGCAGCAGCCCCTCCACGGCCGGACCGCCGCCGTCGACCCCCTGACTGACACTCATGGTGTCATTGTGACATCAACGGTGTCATCCGTGAACCCGCCGCGGCTCACGTGACCGGGATCACGTCTCCTCGAAAACCGGCGGGCCCGTCCGTCCGTCTAGCAGGTGTGAAACGCGCCAAGGCGGCACCGCCGCAGGAACTGGACGAGGAAGGCCTCCTCCGCCGGGTGGCCCGGGGGGACCGGGTCGCCTTCGAGGAGCTGTACCGCCGTACGTCGCCGTGGCTGGCCGTGCGGCTGCGCCGCCGCTGCGCCGACGAACAGATCGTCGCCGAGGTCATGCAGGAGACCTACCTCGCGGTGTGGCGGGCGGCCGGATCCTTCACCGGCACCCGCACCGGCGGCACGGCCGTCGGCTGGCTGTGGACGATCGCCGCCCGCCGCCTGGTCGACGCCTTCCGGCGCCGCGCCCACCACGCCGAGCCGCCGGCCGCCGCCGCCCCGCACCGGGTGGCGCCCGCCGCCGAGGAGGAGGCACTGGTGGCGACCGTCGGCGGTGACGTCGGGGACGCCCTGCGGCGCCTCGCGCCCGAACTCAGGGACGTCCTCCAGGCGATGGTGCTCGACGGACTGTCCGTCCGGGAGACCGCGGTGGTCCTCGGACTCCCCGAGGGCACGGTCAAGACCCGCGCCCGCCGGGCGCGGACCGCGATGCGGGAGGCACTGGCATGAGCAGCACGGAACACGCGTCGGAACGGCTCATCGACGGCTACGCGCGCGGCGCCGCCGGCCTCGCCACCGACGAGGTGTGGGCCCTGGAGGCCCACCTGGAGGCCTGCCGGACCTGCCGCGACCGACTGTCGGCCGCCGTCACCACCGGGGCGCCCGCCGTGGCGGCGCTCACCGAGGCCGTCTGGGACGGGCTCGCCCCACAGCTGGACCGGGCCGTTCCCGCCCGCCGCCGCCTGACCGCCCGTCTCTCCCCGTGGACGACCCCCGCCATGACCCCGTGGCTGGCCATGGTCCTCGCCGTCACCCTGCTCGCCCTGCTGCTGGACCTCACCGGCCCCGGCTCCGGCCGGATCTCCCTGGTTCTGCTCCTGGCCCCCGTCCTGCCGGTCGGCGGCGTGGCGCTCTCCTGGTCCCGCGGCCTCGACCCCGCCCACGAACTCACCGCCGCCACCCCGAGGGCCGGCCTGCCACTGCTGCTGCGCCGCACCGTCGCCGTGCTCGCCGTGGTGATCCCCGCCCTGTTCGCGGCCGGCTGGGCGACGGGGCTGACGGCCGCGCAGTGGCTGCTGCCCTGCCTGGCGTTCACCTCCGCCGCCCTTGCGCTCGGCGGGCTGATCGGCATGACCCGCGCCGCCCTCGCCCTGACCGCCGCCTGGGCCGCCGCCGTGTCCGCGCAGGCCCTGGCCGCCGGCCACACGCCCTCCGTCCTGCGCGCGGAAGGCCTGCCGCAGTGGGGCTGGGGCCTGCTCCTCGCGCTCGGCGCCGTCATCGTCCTCACCCGCCGGGGCGCCTACACCGCACAGGGGCCGAACCGTTGAACCTCCGGAAGAACAGGAGCCGCACGATGCCCGCAGTGAGCACCGCCGACCTCGCCCCCACCCGCCACGCCTGGCAGATCCGCGCGAACGGACTGAAGGTCAGGGCCGGCCGCCGACGGATGGCCGTCGACGGCCTCGACCTGACCCTCGGCACCGGCGTCCACGGCCTGCTCGGCCCCAACGGCGCGGGCAAGACCACCCTCATCCGCGCCCTGGCCACCGTGCTGCGCCCCGCCGGTGGCGAGCTGGAACTGCTCGGGCAGTCCCTGGGCGGGCCGGGCGAGTACCGTGCGCTGCGCCGCCGGATCGGCTACCTGCCACAGGATTTCGGCTACTACCGGCGTTTCACCGTACGGGAGTTCGTCGAGTACATGGCCTGGCTGAAGGAGGTTCCCGCGGCCGACGTCCCGGCCGCCGTGCAGCGCGCCGTCGAGCGGGTCGGCCTGGCCGACCGCGCCGACGAGCGGATGAAGGCGCTGTCGGGCGGCATGGTGCGGCGGGCCGGCATCGCCCAGGCCATCGTCAACGACCCGGCGGTGCTGCTGCTCGACGAGCCGACGGTCGGCCTGGACCCGGCGCAGCGGCTGCGGCTGCGCCAGCTGCTCCAGGAGCTCGGGACGGACGCCTGCGTGGTCGTCTCCACCCACCTCGTGGAGGACGTCGCAGCCGCCTGCACCGACGTGGTGCTCTTCGCCGAGGGCCGTCTGGTCTTCCAGGGCACCCCGGACCGGCTCGCCGCCGCCGGTGGCCCGGAGCACGCGGGCGACAGCCCGCTGGAGCGCGGCTACTCGGCGCTCCTCGCCGCCCCCGCGCCGACGGGGGGTGCCTGGTGAACCTCCCGTCGCGGGTGCTGCGCACCGAACTGCGCCGCTCCGTCGCCCCCTGGGCCGGCGCCGTCGTCCTGGCGGCCGCACTCGCCTTCCTGGAACTCGCCCACGGGCCGTGGTCGACGGGCACCACCCGCTGGACGGCCCAGTGGACGTCCATGGCCCTGTGGACCCGGCACCTGCTGGTGTTCCTGTGGCCGCTCGCCCTCGGCCTCGGGGCCCTCCAGGGGTTGCGCGACCACCGCTCGGGGACCGTCGAACTGCTCGCCACCACCCCGCGGCCGGCCCGCCACCGTGCCGCCGCCCTCGTCGCCCCGACGGCCCTGGCCGTCGCCGCGGCCTTCGGGGTGCTCGTCCTCCTCGGCGCGGTGCGGGTGCTCGCCGGCGGCGCCGCGTCCACCGGCGCCGGCTGGCTGCCGATCTCGCTCGTGGGCGCGCTCGCGCTCGCCGCCGGGGCGGTCCTCGGCGTGGGGGTCGCCCGGACCCTGCCCTCGGCCCTCACCCCGCCCGCCCTGGCCGTCGCCGGCTTCGCGCTCACCAACGTCCTGCGCCAGACGACCGATGCCGCCGTCCCGGCCTCCGCCGTGCCGAACCGGCTCTCGCTCCTGTCGCCGACCGTCGCCGACGTCCGCCAGACCCTCTTCACCCTCTCCGCTCCCGTGCACCTCGGACAGACCCTCTGGCTGCTCGGCCTCGCCGGGACGGGCCTCGCCCTGCTGACCGCCGGCACCCGGCGCGCCCGGCTGCTCGCCCTCACCCCGCTCCTCGCGGGCGCGGCGCTCGCCCTGCCCCTGCTCCCGGCCGACCCGCGCGACACCTACGTCCTCGACCGGGCCGCGACGACGCGGGTGTGCGACGGCCCGGTGTGCGTGACGGCGGCCCACCGGGCCCGCCTCGACGAGCTGGCCGGCCCCGGCCGGGACGCCCTGGGCCTGCTGCGCGGCGCCCTCGGCGACCGGGCACCGGCCACCGTCCACGAGACCACCACCCCGCGCGCCATCGGCGACACACCGGAACGCCCGTACGAGGCACTGCTCGTCGACTTCGACGACGCGGTGATCGGCGCCGCCGGGGGACCGGAGCTGACCCGGGCGCTGGTCGGCCAGGGCATCGCCCCGCTCTGCAGCCCCCGCGGCGACCGGGAGAGCGGCACACTGCCGGAGACGGTCGCCCAGAGCATCGCGGCGGCCTGGGCCCTCGGCGACGAACCGCGGCCGCTCGACGGGACGATGCACCGCGCGCAGGACCAGGCCGAGCTGGCGGCCCCGGCCTGGCGGGCGTTCAGCGCGCTGCCGCCCGCGGAGCAGCGGCAGCGGATCGTCGCCCTGCACACCGCCGCCGTCGCCTGCACGGACGACCCGCTCGACGTCCTGGCCGGCGGTGCGTCCCGGTGAGATGGCCGATCCTGTACGCGCGCTCGCGCCGGCTGCCCGCCGCGCTCGCCGCCCTGGCTCTGTCGGCCGCCCTCGCGCGGCTCGGCGACGCCGACCCGGCGAGCCCGCGGCTGTCCACCCTTCTCCTCGCCGCCGGGGCGATGGCGCTCTCCGCCGGATTCGGCGGCCCGGACCTCGCCCTGGACCGCACCGCCGCCCTGCGCTGGGCACCCCGCCGGGCGGCGCACGTCCTGCTCGCCATCGTGCTCGTCGCCGCCGTGCTGCCGCCCGGCCCCCTCGCCGTCACCGTCCGCGACAGCGCCGGCCTCACCGGCCTTGCCGCCCTCGGCGCCGCCTGCTGCGGGCGCCCCTACGCCTGGCTGTTCCCGTTCACCGGGCTCGCCGCCTCCTTCGTCGTCCCGCCCGCCCCGGACCTCGCGACCCGGATCCTCACCTGGCCCCTCCTCCCGCCCGACGCGACCCCCGCCACTGTCACCGCCCTCACCCTCGCCGCCACCGGCACCGCCGCCTACGCCCTGGCCGGCCCCCGGCGCCGGTGACCTGAGCCGGTGACCTGAGCCGGAGATTCGCCGGCCGGAGCCGGCGGCCCTGCCGGGGATCCGACACCTGAGCGGCGTGCCACCCCGCTCAGGCGTCATGCCCATGAGCATGCCCGCGCCCGGGGGTTGTCCTCCCGGCGGTGACGCGGCCCGCTATAGCCTGTGCGACACGTCCCACCAGGCCCATCCGCACCATCGGGCAGAACCGGCGGGACGGTGGCGTGCGTCCAACGGCTGGACGCGTCAACAGGCGAACTGAGTGGAACGGGCGATGAGCGGCGAGATCTACTTCAGCAACAACTACCGGGACCTGAGCGAGCAGCACGGGACGGGAGCCGGGTTCCAGTTCGAGTTCTCCTGCGCCCGGTGCTACGACACCTGGCGCTCGCCGTTCGAGGCGTTCACCACCGGCCAGATGGCCGGCTGGCTGAGCAGGGGCGTCAGCGCGGCCTGGAACCTGATAGGCGGCACCGCGAGCAACAGCATCTCCAACGCCGCGGACGGCCTGGCCGGTGCCAACTGGGGCACCTCCAGAGACGCTGCCTTCCAGCGGGCGATCAGCAACGCCGAGGCGCACTTCAACCGCTGCGCGCGCTGCACCCACTACGTGTGCGGCCGGTGCTGGAACAGCGCCCAGGGCCTGTGCCTGGGCTGTTCGCCCGATACCGCGGCGGAGGCCGTCGCCGCCCAGCAGCGCGGCCTGAACGACATGGTGTCGCAGCAGGCGTACCAGGTCGGCCAGCAGGCGGGGCAGGCGTACGACGTCACCACTCCGCGCCAACTGGTCTGCCCGCAGTGCCGGGCGGAGTCGCGCGGGACGGCGTTCTGCGGGGCCTGCGGGTTCCGACTGGCGCAGCCGTCCACCTGTCCCGGCTGTCACAACGAGGTGCCGGACGGGTCCGCCTTCTGCCCGACCTGCGGGACGCGCCGCTGACCGGTGCCGACCGCCGTTGACCGGCCGCTCGCGGCGGTCGCGTTGACCGGCCGGTCGGCGCGGCCTTGTCGCGGCTCGGCGGCGTCGACCCGCTGGTGCCCGGAGCGGGAAGTCGGCGGATCCGACGTCCCGCTCCGGGCACGCGGTGCGGCCTCAGCCGGCCGACGGGGTGGGGACAGGGCTCACCGAGGGCGCGCAGCCGGCGGCGCCGAACAGGACGCCGGCCTCCAGGCCGCCGAAGTCACCGCCCGGTCCGGGCTGGGCGGCCGGGAAGTGGAGGAGCAGTTCCCCTCCGGCATCGAGCCTGCTGCGGTCGATGGAGTAGACGGTCCTGCCGTCGCGGGTCGACGCCTCGATGAACACCGGGGACACCGGGGACACCGGGTTCTTTCCCGCGGCGTCCTTGGGAACGGGCGTGACCATCGACTCCAGGGACCCGCAGCCGGGTTCGTCGCCGAAGACCCGGGTGCGGATGCCGAGCCGGTCGAGGTCGCGCTTGAGCCGGCCGGTGTCGACGGGCGTCGTGCTGTCGAGAACGACGATCGTGATGCGGTCGTCGGTCTTCGCGAGCTCGTAGGTGGCGTTGGTGATCCGCTCGAGCGGGCTCGGCGAGGCCGCGGGCGACGTGGTGGCCGGCACGGCAGGCGCCGCCGCGGACCCGCCCCGGCCGGCCGGGTCGCCGGGGAGGGAGCTCAGGGCGATACCCGCCGCCGCGACGGCCAGCCCGACCGGGAGCGCCAGGCGCAGGGCGAGCCCGCGTCGACGGACCGCCGGGGCGGGGAGCGCGTCCTTGGTGAGGGCGTTCATCAGATGTTCCTTCCGTAGGAGGTGGCGGTGCGGGGAGAGCCCCCGGGCCGCCGCGGCCGGCAGCAGCCGGGCCAGCTCCTCCCGCTCGGCCTGCTGGGACAGGCCCTCGGGTGTGGCGTTCATCGGGAAGTCTCCTTCGTCGACCGGGCCGCGAGCGCGCGGCCATCTGTGAACTGTCCGCCGCCGCCCGGGCGTTGCAGCAGAGCTGCCGAACGGGCGGAGCGCTCCGAGCGGGACGTCGCCAACTCGCGCTCCGTCAGCTCACGCAGCCGCGCCCGGGCGCGCGAGAGACGCGAGCGGATCGTCCCCACCGGCCGGCCCAGCGCCTCGGCGACGGCCGCGTGGTCCAGCCCCTCCCACACGCAGAGCGCGAACACCTCCCGGTCGGCCGGGCGCAGCCGCTCCAGCGCGGCCTTGGCCGCGGCGAGCTGCTCCGCGTCCACCAGCCGGCCCGCGACCTCGGCGGCGAAGTCGGGCGTGGCGTCCGGCGGTGGCAGCTTGGCGAGGGTGTTGCGGTGCCGGCGCGCCGCCCGCCGGGTGTTGCGGATGACGTTGGTCGCGATGCCCAGCAGCCAGGGGCACAGGCTCCCGCCCTCCGGCGCCACCCGCTCGCGCAGCCGCCACGCCTCCAGGAAGGTCAGCGACACGATGTCCTCGGCGGCGGCCCAGTCGCCGGTCATCCGGAGCGCATGCCGGTGCACGGCGCCGGAGTGATCCTCGAAGATCTGCCCGAACGTCGCCGCGTCGCCGGCGCGCACCCCGGCGCGAATCGAATTCTCCACAGCCATGCCCTGTCCCCCCGCGCCGCGCCGTTGCCGTGACCCGCGCCACATTCCCTGGCGCCTGTGCCGGGCGCCGGCGAAACCCACTTGCTCCCGAGGACGCGATCACGTTGGCTGGGCGGCATGACCGACCTGCACACCGACCGCCTCCTGCTGCGCCGGTGGCGTGACGCCGACCGCGAACCGTGGGCGGCGATGAACGCCGACCCCGAGGTCCGCGAGCACCTGGGCGAGATCCTCACCCGCGAGCAGAGCGACGCCTCCGTCGCCCGCTTCGAAGCCGACCTCGACCGGCGCGGCTACGGCTGGTGGGCCGTCGAGGTCCGGGCCACCGGGGAGTTCATCGGCTTCGCCGGCCTGGACGACGTCGACGACGGCCTGCCGTTCACGGGCGTGGAGATCGGCTGGCGGCTCGCCCGCCCGGCCTGGGGTCACGGCTACGCCACCGAAGCGGCGCGGGCGGTCCTCGCCTTCGGCTTCGAGACGCTCGCCCTGCCCGAGATCCTCGCCGTCACCACGGCCGGCAACCTCCGCTCCCAGGCGGTGATGCGCCGGATCGGCATGACCACCGACCCGTCCGAGGACTTCGACGACCCCGGCGCGCCCGAGGGTCCGCTGCGCCGCAACGTCCTGTTCCGCATCGCGCCGCCCCGGTTCTGACGGGTCGCTCGCATCACGCGGGTCACTCCGCCGCCGGTCACTCCGCGGCCGGTGGCTCCTCGGCCGTGAGGATCGCCAGCAGCCCGGGGAAGCGCTGCTCGATGTCGGCGCGACGGAGGGTGGCCATCCGGCTGTTGCCCCGGTCGACCTGGCGGACCAGCCCGGCCTCGCGCAGCGTGCGGAAGTGGTAGGTGACCGTGGCCTTGCCGACCGGCAGGGCGAAGGAACTGCACGTGCGCGCGCCGTCCTCGGGTCCGGCGGCCAGCTCCCGCACGACACGCCGCCGCAGCGGGTCGGCCAGTGCCGCCAGGACGCGGCCGAGCTCGATCTCCGCCGTGTCCGGGTGCCCCTCGTCGTCGGGCATCGTCGTCCACCTCCCAGGTATGACTTGCATCGTACCTCCCAGGCCGCCTAACGTCCCGAGGTACGAGATCACTCGTACCTCCCGAAAGGACCCTTCGTGACCCAGCAGCCCTTCACCCTCGTCGGCACCGCCCGCCCCAAGCCCGAACGCGTCGACGACCTGCGCCGGCTCCTGCTCTCCTTCGTCGAGCCGACCCGCCAGGAGCCCGGCTGCCTGGAGTACCACTTCCACGAGGACCGCGACGCCCCCGGCGTCTTCGTCTTCTACGAGGCCTGGCGCAGCGAGGAGGACCTGGACGCCCACCTCGCCCTGCCCCACATGCGCGACTTCTGGGAGCACCGGATGGACTACCTGGAGCAGGACCTGGAGATCCGCTGGCTCACCATGCACAGCCCGTACGAGTCCCCCGAGCGGCGCACCGCCCCGGTACGCTGACGCGATGCTGCTCCCCGCCGTCCCGCGCATCCGTCTGCGGCCGCCGTTCCGGCCGACCGTCGACACGCCGTTCGGCCCGCTCGCCTTCGAGACGGACCTCGGGGACGCCGCCCTCCTCCCGGCGCGGCCCGACGAACTCTTCACACTGCCCGGCCCGGACGGCCGCCTGATCGCCCGCTGGATCCGCCCCTCGGCCCGCGTCGAACTGCTGCTCACCGCGTACGACCCGGAGCTGGACCCCGGGACCTGGGGGCCGCTGACCGACTGCCGGGCGGCTGTCTGGCGGATCGACGCCCGGGTGCCGCTGCGGCGGGTGCGGTTCTCGGCGTCGCTGCCCACTCCGCTGCCCGCCGGCGCCGACTCGGGCTGGGACGGCGGCCAGGCACTGGCCGCGTTCACCGTCGAGGGCGAGCGGACCCGCCTCACCGTCGGCGGTCACGACGAGGAGGCGATCTGCGGGGCGGCCGCGACGCGCGAGGCCCCCCGGCGGTGGACGGCGCTGCTCGACGAGGTGTACGCGCGTTCGTTCACCACCTGGGGTGTCGACGCCGGCGGCGGCCCCGACATGACGTGGACCCTGCCGCCCCTGGAGCCCGGCGACCACTGCGAACTCCCGGTGGTGGCCGCCTGGGCGCCGGTCGAGGACGACACCGCCAACACCTGGTACGCGGTCATGCCGTCCTCGACGGTGGTGCTGCGTCAGGTCGCGGCCACGGTCCCGAACGGCCCCGCGCAGCGGCCTTGATCGACCGCCCGCCCCGGCCCGCCGCGGCAGGCTAGGCTGCGACGATGGACCGCTTGACCGACGCGCCCGAGACCCCCGCCGAGCTTGCCGCGGAGCCGCCCGCCGAACTCTCCGTCGAGCCCGAACTCTCCGTCGAGCCCGAGCTGCCCGCCCCGGCCCGGGTGAACGACTACGACGGCTTCGCCGAGGCGTTCTCGGCGGAGACCGAGAACAACCTCCTCAACGCCTACCACGCCCGGCCCGCGATCCTCGCCCTCGCCGGGGACGTGGCCGGCCGCCGGATCCTGGACGCGGGCTGCGGCTCCGGCGCCCTCTCCGCCGACCTGCGCGAGCGCGGTGCGACCGTGGCCGGCATCGACTCCAGCGCCGGCATGCTGGAGCTGGCCCGCCGCCGCCTCGGCGAGGACGCCGACCTGCACGTGGGCGACCTGGGTGACCGACTGCCCTTCGAGGACGGGGCCTTCGACGACGTGGTCGCCTCGCTGGTGCTGCACTACCTGGAGGACTGGGGGCCGACGCTCGCCGAGATGCGCAGGGTGCTCAGGCCCGGTGGCCGCCTGATCGCCTCCGTCCAGCACCCGTTCGTCGACTACGCGATCCAGAACCCCCGGCCCGACTACTTCGCCACCACCAGCTACACCGACGAGTGGACGTTCGACGGCCGGACCTACCCGGTGACCTTCTGGCGCCGCCCGCTGCACGCGATGACCGACGCCTTCACCGCGGCCGGCTTCCGCCTCACCACCCTCAGCGAACCCCAACCCGACCCGGCCGCCCGTGAGTTGTTCCCCAAGGACTTCCATCACCTCTCGACCAAGATGAGCTTCCTCTTCTTCGTCGTCGAGGTCCCGGAGCCCGTGCGGGCCGTGGCCGACTGACCCCGCACCGCCCGGAACGGGGGGCGGGTCGAGGCCGAAAACGATCGTGCACGACCCGGGCGGTCGCGAAGCCGGGCCTAGGATGTGGGGTGGATCATCGCCCCCAGTGGGAGGTTTCGCACGGATGAGTGGCACGGTCGCCGCGGTCAGCGGCAACGGGGAGTACTCCTTCACCAAGCCGAACCGCGACAGCATCACGCTGCTCGCCGGGCTCGGGGTGGAGGGCGACGTGCATGCGGGGGTGACCGTCAAGCACCGGTCACGCGTCGCGAAGGACCCGACGCGGCCGAACCTGCGGCAGGTCCACCTCATCCACGAGGAGCTGTTCACCGTGGTGGGGGAACAGGGATTCGCCGTGGCGGCCGGGCAGTTGGGGGAGAACGTCACCACGCGCGGCATCGACCTGCTCGGCCTGCCGACCGGCACGCTGCTGCGGATCGGCGCGGAGGCGGTGGTCGAGGTCACCGGCCTGCGCAACCCGTGCCTGCAGATCGACCGCTTCCAGGCCGGCCTGCTGAAGCAGGTCCTCGGCCGCGACGAGGCCGGGAACGTGGTGCGCAAGGCCGGGATCATGGGAGTGGTCCGGGAGGGCGGGCCGGTCCGCCCCGGCGACACGATCGAGATCGAGCTGCCGGAGGGACCGCACCGCCCGCTCGAATGCGTCTGAGGCAGGGCCTGGCGGACGACCTTGGGAACCGGGCGCGCGTAGCCGCGGTCCGCCGGGGCGAGCGCGGTGGCGGGACCGGGCGCGCCGCGACTCCTGGTGGCACGGGCGCCGTTCCCGCGCTGAGCAGCGGGTTTCCCCCGGGCCGCGTCCGGCCCGGGGGAAACCTCAGGTGTTCACGAGGCCGGCTCAGGCGAGCTGCAGGCCCCAGGTGTTGTAGATGTCGACGACCTCGGTCCAGCGGATGGTGGTCCCGCCGCCCCAGCTGTTGATGCCGCGGGCCTGGCGGGTGTCGCCGGTGATGCTGAACACCAGCCCGCCGCTGTCACCGCCCTGGATCGCGGTGTAGCCGCTCACCTGGGTGCCCTCGACGCCGCGGTGGCCGACGCCGTTGCTGCCGGTCCAGGACTTGTCCTGGTCCACGACCTTGATGCCGCACATGACGCCGGTGGTGTAGCCGTCCTGGCAGACGAAGTCACCGTTGTACGAGTACGCCGAGCTGGTCAGCGTCAGGGTGAAGGAGTTGTTGACCGGGCCGTCCCACTCACGGCCGGCCGTCCAGCCGGTGCCCTGGACGTCGATCGCGATCGCGTCCCACTGGTCGGCGCGTGCCACGACGTTCCCGAGGTAGTTCCGGCCGCCGTTCTCCCACCCCGTGTAGACGGAGGCCCCGTCGGAGAAGCAGTGCGCGGCGGTGATCAGGAACGAGCGGTTGTCCGACTTGCGCCGGGTGGGCACGCCGGACGTGCACTTGTGCCCGCTGCCCCAGCCCGCGTCGGTGAGGGCCTCACCCGCGATCCACGCCGGGGTGTCCCGCAGCCGCGACATGTCGGAGCCCTCGGTGGAGGGTTCCAGGACCGTGTCGACGCCGGCCGGGTCGCTCGCGGTCAGTGCCCGGCTCGCAGCCGCCTTCTGCTTGGCGCGCTCGACGTTCTTCACACCGATCCGCAGCCCGCTGCCGTCGGACGGCACGGAGACGCTGTCGAGCTCGTTGCCGTACTCGCCCTTCGCCCCCAGGACGCGATCACGGGCCTCGTGCAGCGCCTGGCGCGTGTACTTGGCCTGCTTGATCCGGGCCAGGTTGGTGTCGATGCTCGGGTCGGCGGCCTTGGCCGCCGCCAGGAACCGCTTCGCCTCGCTCCGGTCGGTCAGGTAGACGTTGACCGTGTGCGCCCCCGCGTTGAGCTCGACACCGGCGTAGACACCGGCCAGATCCGCCTTGCCGACCGCGTCGGCGGCGCTCGCCAGCGCGCGCAGCGGGTTGAGCAGCTTCGCCTGCTCGGCCGGCGCCATCGAGGCGATCTGGATGTCCGACAGCGACGGCAGCGGGCTCGCCGCGAACGCGGAGCCCGGAACCACAGCCGTGACCGTCACCACCGTGGCAGCACTGACCAGGGCAGCCTTCAGCGACCTCTTCATACGTCCCCCCTAGGAGTATCACCGAGTGCGAACGTCTGTTCGCTGGAGGAGAACCTAGCCGAATCGCGCTGCGCGGAGGAGGGGGTTCGGAAAGGTTCCCGGAAGATCCGAGGTGCTCCCCACTTGCCGGAATCTGCCATGAATTGACGGCCATTCATCTATTTCCGGCGATGGGGGAGGGGAGTGGAGCGCAGAGAAAGGCGACGCCCCCCTCCGTCATGGACATGCTGTATTCGCGTTCTCGCAGTTCAGGGCCGACGGGCGGGCTCGGCCATTCCGGCATGTCGATGACGAACACCGCGAGACCGGGTATTTCCGGGCGTGCCGGTTCCCCCACCCGTGGACGCCGGTTCGGCGTGAGCCCTCCGTGAGCAGGAGAGCCCCCGCCTGTGCGACAGTGGATTCCGCTTCGGTGCGCGAATGATGAAACCCGCTACCGCGCAAGGTAGTTGTGGAGGTGCGCGGCGGCGTTCAGCATCGCCAGGCCGCGGTCCGTCAGGCGTTGCTGCCAGCCTGCGAGGGTGGCGGCGAGGGCGCTGGTGCCCCCTGCTGTGCGGATCTGCTCGACGACCGCCGCGATGTCCTGGAGCCGGTAGCCGCCGCGGCGCAGCAGGTGGGCGAGGTCGGCGTCGCGAACGTCGCTCGCGTGGAAGACGCGGTAGCCGGTGGCGGGGTCGCGGGCGGGTCGGAGGATGCCGGCCGCCTCCCAGGTGCGCAGGGTGGCGGGGGTCAGCCGGAGGCGGTGGGCGAGTTCGCCGATGCTGCGGGGGAGGGGGCCGGCGGGGTCTCCGGTGACGGGGACGGTGACGGTGGCGAGGTGGTCGACGGCTGCGCGGACGGCGGTGAGGGTTTCGCGGTCGCGGAGCAGCTGGGTGTGCCCGCCGTGGACGGCGGTCAGGGCGTCGTCGGTGCGCCCGTCGTGCACGGCGTTCATGATCGCGCCGGCGGTCCGGTGCCCGTAGGCCCGCACGAGCGCGAGGAAGGTGCGCAGCGCCGTCGCGTGCAGCTCGGTGTAGATCCGGTATCCGGTGGCCGTCCGCTCGGCGGGCGGGAGGAAGCCGTCCTGCTCGTAGTTGCGGACGGCCTGCGGGGAGAGACCGTGCTCGCGTGCGAGGTCGGCGGGGCGCAGGGTCGTCCGTTTGCTGCCGGGGTTACCGGGGTTACCGGGGTTGCTGACCACTTTGAGACTTTATAAGAGATTCCTCGAGTCGAGAACCGCAAAAGTCTCAACCGCTCTTTCAGAGATACGCTTGAGGCTCATGACACAGGACATCCGAGACTTCCTGCCCTCGTCGTGCGGCCTGGTGGCGTACGGGGAGCCGACGCACCAGGAGCCGGCCTTCGGGCGGGCCCGCAACGAACTGTTCGCCCAGTTGGTCGGGCACGGCTTCCGTTCGATCGTGCTGGAGACCGACCGGGTGGCGGCGCTGACGGTCGATGCCTACGTCCGGGAGGGGGTGGGGTCGCTGGAGGACGTGATGCGGGACGGCTTCACCCACGGCTTCGGCGAGCAGGAGCCGAACCGGCGGCTGGTGGCGTGGATGCGCGAGTACAACCGCACCCGGCCGGTGGAGGAGCGCCTGGCGTTCCACGGCTTCGACGCCCCGACCGAGAACGCCTCGGCCCCGAGCCCCCGCCCGTACCTCGAACACGCCCGTGACTACCTGGGGATCGACCTGGACGTGGTGGCCCTGGTCGGCGACGACGAGTGGTGGAGCCGGACGGAGGCGGTGATGGACGCGGCGATGTCGCCGGGCGCCTCGGCGGAGGCGGACCGGCTGCGGGCGGTCGCCGACGATCTGCTCGGCCGGCTGCACGCCCGCGCGGCGGAGCTGATCGCGGCCACGTCGAGGGCGGAGTGGGAGGTGGCGAGGACGCATCTGACGGCGGGGGCGGGGCTGTTGAGGTATCACCGGCAGGCGGCGCGGCCGATGGAGCCGAGCGATCGGCTCGCGGGGCTGTTGGGGGCCAGGGACGAGATCATGGCCCGGAACCTGCTCGACATCCGGAGCCTGGAGGCCGGGAGGGGTGGGACGTTCGTGTTCGCCCACGACGCCCACCTCCGGCGGAACCCGAGCGTGTGGCGGATGGGAGAGAAGGACGTGACCTGGAACGGAGCCGGCCGGATCGTGGCCGCGTTGGTGGGCGGGGAGGACTACTTCTTCGTGGCGGGAGGCCTCGGCCGGCCGGGACCGTGGCGGCTGGAGCCGGTGGGGGAGGAGCATCCGCTCGCCGACGCCGATCTGCTGCTGGAGGTCGAGGGCGGTGGTTCCGAGGCGGGCTGAGCCGGTTGTCGGAGGCTGCCACTACGGTGAACACCCATGAGCTACGACGTGTCCTTCCTCGACCTGCGCCGGTATCCCCTGTGGGAGGCGATCGCGGCCGACGGCAGCGACCAGCGGACGACCGTTCCGCAGGACCTGGTCGACGCATGGCAGCGGATCACCCCGAGGGCGCTCGAGCTGCTGGGTGACGCGGAGGTGGGCGGGAACGAGCGGTGGCTCGGCCTCGACCACCACGCGTCCGGCCTCCAGCTGTCGGTGCGCGGCGGGGACGTGATGATGAACGTGCCCTACTGGCACCAGGGCGAGCAGGCCGAGCGGGTGATGGCGCTGGTGCACGCCCTGGCCGCGATCGTGGAGGAGGAAACCGGCCTGAGCGCCTACGACCCGCAGACCGGCAACCTCCTCACCGGATCCCCGACTCAGGAGGCCGCCGAGGTGATGAACAGCACCGCCGCCTGGGTCGAGCGTTACTGACGGAGACGGTCGAACTCCCCGGCGCGGGTGGCGCGCCCCGCATGCCCGGACCGGCCTCCACCGCAGCGACCTCTTCGGTGCCCGCCTCGCCGACCCGCGCGACCTGCCCACCCTCCTCAGCCCCGCCCACAACGCCCGCACCCAACAGGCCCCTCGCCACCCTCGGCCGCACCCTCCCCCTCCTTACCCACGGCCAACACGCCGCCCCCTGGCCGGGGCCCTGGAGCAGGAAGTCGGCGGGCCCGACTTCCCACTCCGGGGTCGTTCGCCCTCAGTCGACCGTGAGTGGTTCGTCGGCGGGGCCTTTGGTGTAGTCGTCCACCCACCGGAGCTCGTGCTCGCAGTTGCCGTAGGCGTGGCCACGGGGGTTGAGGCACTGGTAGCGCCAGTAGCCGCTCACCGGTCCGCTGTAAGGCGGCCACCGTGGCACGTCGATGTCGGCCGTGTCGAAGTCGGGGGTGAACTCGGCGATGCCATAGGCGTATTCGAGGCCGTCGAGGCCGTCGAGGTCGTCAGGATCGTCGGGATCGTCGGATTCGTCGTCGGCGGTTCCACGGGCGACGGCGACGGCGATGACGCCTCCGACCACCGCGGCGGCCACGCCGATCAGACGCGCCCGTTCGGCGGGCCTGAGGTTCTTCCACTGGTCGGCGATGCGCCGACCCAGGGGCTTTCTCCTGCCACCTTCCTCCGGCGGCGGGTCGGACGGCGGCTCGGGCGCTGGTGGCTCGTCGGTCATGTGTCGCCCTTCGCGGGGAGTTGCCAGGGCCGCCCAGTCTGCCAGGGCCCAAGCCCCTCCTCACCCACGGTCAACACGCCGCCGCCTGAGCGGGTGTGACCTTCTCTGCGAGGATGGCCGGATGCCGCACTTCACGTCATATGACGGAACGACGTTGTTCTATGAGGTCACCGGGACGGGCCCCGCGCTGCTCTGCCTGGCGGGCGGGCCGGGTGCGGACGTCCGCGACCTCGGCAGCCTCGGCGGACTGGACGCGTTCCGCACGCTGATCATGCTGGACGGCCGGGCCGCCGGCCGTTCCGAAACCCCGGCG
The DNA here is from genome assembly GCF_040609255.1 of Kitasatospora sp. NPDC004723. Lineage (NCBI taxonomy): Bacteria > Bacillati > Actinomycetota > Actinomycetes > Kitasatosporales > Streptomycetaceae > Kitasatospora > Kitasatospora sp. NPDC004723. The sequence goes on from NZ_JBEXJT010000008.1 coordinate 19,884, forward strand.
GACCGGGCCGGTTGCGCGTTCACCGCGCAGGCCCGCGACCTGGAGGAGCTGCGGGGGCGGCTGGGGATCGAACACCTGGACGTGCTGGCCCACTCGGCCGGCACGCTGACCGCTCAGGCGTTCGCGGCCGACCACCCGGAGAACACGGGCCGGCTCGTCCTCGTCACCCCGGCCGGCCTGGTCTCCCGGGAGGCGGACGAACCGGACGTGGCGGCGATCCGGGCCCGGCGCGCCGCCGATCCGGGCACCGCCGAGGCGGTGGCGGCCGGGGCGGAGCCCTGGCACTACGGCGCCTGGTCGGAGGCGGCGCGTCGGCACCACGAGGCCGGGGGCGACTGGCCGCAGCCGCCGTCGTGGCTGCGCGAGGCCTTCTACGTGCGGCCGGCCTCCGAGGCGGCCGCGGCGACCGAGGCCGCCCGACGGGCCGCCGTGCGGTGCCCGGTACTCGTGGTCGCCGGGGCCGAGGACGGGGTGGCGGGCGTCGACAAGCCGCGCCACGTCGCGTCCTGCTACCCGGCCGGACGCCTGGAGGTGCTCACCGGGAGCGGACACTGGCCGTGGGTCGACGAGCCGACGGCCTTCCGTGGCCTGGTCACCGGCTTCCTGGCCGACTGACGGCGGTCACGGAGCCTCGACCAGGCGGAACGCCAGGCAGACCACGGGGGTGCCGTCCTCCACCCGGCTGCCCTCGCGCTCCCAGAAACCGCGGTGCCCGGCGCGCCACTCCTCCAGCGAGGCGTCGCCCTCCCCCTCCGCCCGGGCATGCTCCCAGTCGACCTCGGCGAACGGCTTCACCTCCACCCCGGTGATCTCGATGACCCCGACGGGCCGTCCGTCGTCGTCCAGCAGCACCAGCCGCTCACCGGGGTGCTCCAGGTCCTCCGCCTCCTCGGCGTACTCCGCCAGCAGGCCGGTGGTGGCGGTCTTCCGACCGGCCAGGGCCAGGGAGTTCAGCTCGGCCCGAAGTCCTCCAGGAGTGCCGAGTTCCATCGACCGCATGCCATTGACCCGTGGCCACATTCCGCCATCGCCCCTTCCGAGTGCCGCCGACCGGTTGATCGTCTCCACCTGACGATAGGGGGTCCGGGGTGGCGGCTGGGGACGAACGCCTCGTTAGATAGGTTAGCCTTACCTAAATCAAGGTGAGAGGAGACGGCCCTGACCAGCACCAGCGCCCCCGCGCGCTTCCTGCTCTTCCCGCTCCAGGTGGTCCGGGCCACCCGGATCACCCCGCACATGGCCCGCATCACCCTCGGCGGTCCCGCCCTCGCCGGATTCGTCAACGGCGGCCTCGACCAGCGGGTGAAGCTCCTGCTGCCCCTCCCCGGGCAGACCGAACCCCTGGTGGTGCCCGAAGGCGAGGAGGAGTTCGGCTGGTACCGGAGCTGGCAGGCCATGGACCCGGCCGTCCGCCCGGTACCGCGCACCTACACCGTCCGCGCGCGGCGTCACGACCCGGACGAGGTCGACATCGACATCGCCGTCCACGGCGACCACGGACCGGGCTCCCGCTGGGCCGTGACGGCGGCGCCCGGCGACCGGGTGATCGTCTACGGGCCGGCGGTCGAGGAGGCCGGCGGCGTCGAGTTCCGGCTGCCCGACGGGGCGGACTGGGTGCTGCTCGCAGGGGACGAGTCCACGCTGCCCGCCGTCGCCGCGATCCTCGGCGAACTGCCCGCGGGCCTGCCGGTGAAGGTCTTCGCGGAGGTCGAGGGGCCGCGGGAGCACGCCTATCTGCCCGCCGGCCGGCCGGGCACCGACATCACCTGGCTGCACCGGGGCGCCCCGGGGACCCCTACCCTCCCCGACGCCGTCCGCGCGGCCGAACTGCCCGGCGGCGCGCCGTACGCGTGGATCGCGGGCGAGGCGGCGGCCGTCCGTGAGCTGCGCCGCCACCTGGTGCGCGAACGCGGCTACGACCGGCGCGCCGTCTGCTTCATGGGCTACTGGCGGCTCGGCCGCACCGAGGACCAGCGCGCCGACGAGCCGGTGGAGGCGGACACGGAGTGAGGCTGGCGCGGAGTGGGGCGGGCACGGCCCGAGCGGCCCGGCGTGGTCGAGTCCGGATTCGAGGAGCGTCGAAGGGCTTTGCCCGGCCGCCCCGCGCGCGGTGAGACTCTTCGAGGCAACCCGCCACCAGGAGAAGTGACCTGAGGAGAGTGTCCGTCATGAGGATCGCGCGTTCCCTCGTTCCCCGCACCGGTGTCGCCCTCGGTGCCGTGCTGATGGCGGCCGGACTGCTGGGCGGCACCGCCGCCCAGGCCGCCGACGGCGCCCCGGCCGCGAGCGCCCCCGCCGCCACCGCTGCCGCCGCGGTGTCCGACGCCGATCAGACCGTCATCCAGGGCACCGCAGGTCTGAACCGCGGCGAGAGCTGGTCCTCGCCCGACGGCAGCACCGTGCTCTTCCAGCAGTGGGACGGGCATGTGGTGCTGTACAAGAACAACGTCGCCATCTGGACGGCCGTCGGCACGTACGGCGTCGGCACCTACCTCTACATGCAGGCGGACGGCAACCTCGTCGCGTACGACGCCGCCATGCGCGCCGTGTGGAACAGCCGGACGCCGTACCACCCGGGCGCCTACCTCGCCATCCAGAACAGCGGCAACCTGGTCATCTACTCGGGCAGCACCCCGCTCTGGTGGTCCAACTACCGCCCCGGCGGCTCCGACCCGACCGACCCCGAGTGCCGCCCGGGCCGCCTCTGCCCGTGACCGCGACCGTGACCGCGAGACGACGCGACCGCGTGCCCGCGTAGCCGGGCAGCCGGGCAGCCGGGTGGCCGGGTGGCCCGGAAGCGCGGCAACCCGAGGACCCGCCCCGCCCGGCCCCCGTCCGGGCGGGGCGGCACCCAGCGCGTCGTGCACTTTGCAAAGTCTCACACTTTGCAAAGTGTAAAGTCCGAGCCCCACCGGTTGCGTTGGCGCGCTGACCTGGAGGTATCCGTCAGAACTTTGCAAAGTGACACTTTGCAAAGATGCGGAGGGGACGGCGGAAGCGGGCGATCGCTGGAGGCCGGTGAAGGCCGGTGAAGGCCGAACCGGCCGGCTTCCGCCACGCCCCTACTGGCGCGGCGGGTCGATCCGGGTGCGGGCCGGGGCGAGGAGGCGGTTGAGCAGTTCGGCACCCTCGGCGGTGTCCAGCGCGACGGGCGCCGCGCCCGTCGGCTTGACCATGGCGGGCGCGTCGCCGCGCTCGTAGAGGATGCAGGCGCTGCTCCCCAGGTCCCGCTTGGACGGCCACCGCAGCCCGTGCGCCCACGGCGCCTGGCCGCGGATCCAGGCCGCCCAACGGCGGGTGCGCGGGTAGGCGTCGGGGGTGGAGTGGATCAGCCATTCGTCCTGGTGGACGGCCGCGAGCTGGTCGAGCGTCATCAGGCCGACCAGCGGGATGTCGCAGGTGGTCTCGATCCGCGACAGCACCCTGCTCCGCACCGCGGCACGCCGGATCCGCCGCCAGCCGCGCTCGTCGAACGGGACGCCGCGCACCAGGGTCTCCATCACCGCCGTCCGCTCGGAGAACCCGGCGTACAGGTACGGCAGGTGGGCGCCGTCGCCCTGGTAGGAGCAGAACCGCCCGCCCTCGTAGTGGGTGTCGGAGGGGTTCGGGTTGAACGCGGTGGCCGGGTACGCCGCCAGGTGCACGCGGTGCAGGACGGTACCGGCGGGCAGGACGTCGCGGTGCGGGGTGGCGCGCACGGTCGGGGCGGGGACCTTCACGTCGGGCATGCCCTCACCACTCCGCGATCTCGGCGCGGGCGGCGGCGAGCAGCGTGTGCTCACCGGCGGTTCCCAGCAGACGGGCGGGCACGGTGTCCAGCCAGGCGTTGGCGCCCAGCCACCAGTCCGCCACGCCCCACGGGTCGTCGTCGGCGTCGAGCAGGCGGTTGACGGCCACGACGACGGGCAGCGGGCGGCCGGAGTCGCCGTCGAACTGGAACGACGGCAGGCGGACGGTGCCCTGGCGGTCGGTCAGCCGGATGAGGTCGGGGTCGGCAGGGTCGTGCCCGCCCGCCCGGTAGTCCGCGGCGGTGACGGAGTCCGCGGCGAGCAGCCAGTCGTCGGCGTCGTCGGGCGGCGCGGGCGGGCCCAGGAGCAGCGCCCCGAGGTTGCCCACGCCGACCGCCAGGGCGCCGGACGCCGTCACGTCGCCGCCCCGGGCGTAGCGCACGTTGTCGTCGAGGAGCTCACGCACCGGGTGCCCGTCGGGAAGGGCGGCGCGCACGAGTCGCTGGACCTTGCGCGCGATGCGCTCCGGATCGCCGCTCGTGTCCGCGGCGAGCGCCCGGAGTCCGGCCCGGGACGGTTCGTCGAGGAGGTCCCAGATCTCGTCCCAGTGCTCACGCAGGGCTGCCAGCACGTCCTCCGGCACCATCGTCCCTCACCCCCGCCCGCTCCCGCTCCCGGCCCGATCTGCCGCGCGCCTGTCGGCCGTCCGCCAGGGTAGCGCGTGGCGGCGTTCCGCGGGCCGTGATCTCGGATTCGCAAAGGCAGGACGGATCAGGCCAGTTCTGCGGCATGATGGTCGTTCAGCAGCACCTCGGGGGCGGTGCCGGTCTGCGAGCGGTCGTTCGTCATGTGGCGTGTTCCCGGTTCGTGCCGCAGGTCACGACTCGCGCCAGGAGGGCGGCCGGTGAGCAGTTCTGCGGGATACGGGTGGTCCTACGTCGATCAGGAGGCTGAGCGCCGGCGGCAGTTGCGCGCCCGGTTGGCCGCCGAGGCCCAGCGCGCCGAGAACCTCCGGAAGGCCGAGGAGGCTCGGGCCGCGCTGCGGGCCAAGCTCAATGAGCTGGGCGAGGAGGCGCAGGGGCTGCGCGGCGAGGCCGGGCGGTTGCGGCGCGCGTACCGGACGGGCCGGGTGACCGTGGAGACGGTCACCGTCCGGGCGGGGGCGGACGAGGCCGAGCTGACGCGGGCGATCGAGCGGGCGCGGGCGGCCAACGCCCGTGCGGCGCGGGAGCTGGAGGAGGCGGTCCAGGACGTCTGGTCGGCGGTGCTGCCGGAGGCGGTGGCCGAACCGGAACGCCCGCGTCCGGCGCGCTCGGGCCTTGGTGCCCCGGCCGATGCCGCCCGCGCGGTGGCGGAGGCCGCCGAGGCCGCCGAGCGCGAACGGGCCGAGCGGATCGAGCGGGTCCGGTCCGGCGCCCTCGTCGAGGCGCAGGCGATCCTGGACCGCGACGTGCCGCGCTGCGACCCGGCCGACCTCGAACGGGTGGCCGGCCTGGTGCGCACCCTGAAGGCGGCCGGCACCGTCTCCGACGTACGGACGACCCTCACCGACCTCGCCGCACTCGTCCAGCACTCGGTGCAGCGCCGCACTCGCGAGGAGGAGCGGGCCGAACTGCGCGCCGCCCTGGTGGAGCTGGCCCAGGACGCGGAGCCGGCCGACCGGGACCGGCTGGTCGCCGACCTCGCCGCCGCCGAGGACCCGGCGTACCTGCGGCCCGCCGTGGAGGCGGCGGTGGCCCGGGCGGACGCGCGCCGCCACCGGGCGCCGGTCGCGGCGGCGCTCGCCGAGGTGCTGCGCGAGCGGGACTACCAGGTGGGCGCGGACTTCGCGGACCTGCTCGCCGAGGAGGGCGAGGTGGTGGTGCCGTTCGGCGATCCGGACCCCGAGCGGACGGTGACACCCGGCACGGGGGAGGCGGACGACGAGCCGCCCGCCGCCGGCTACGGGCTGCGGCTGGTGCTCGCACCGGACCGGGCGACCCTGTCCACGGCGATCGTCCGCCGCGACGACGCCCGCACCGCCGACGGGGAACACGGCGCGCAGGAGGAAGAGGAGCGGGACGAGGCCGTCCAGCAGTGGTTCTGCGACGAGCAGTTGCCCGCCATCGAGGACGGCATCCGGCAGCGCGGCGTCCAGGTGCAGCGGACGTCCGCGATGCCCCCGGGCGTGCTGGCGGCCGGACTCGTCCCGGGCGGCTGGTGGCCGCAGCCGCCGTCCGAGGCCGCGCCGCCGCGCCGCCGTCCGAAGCCGGGGAAGCGCGACGCCAGGACCGAGTCGACCGGCTTCCGCGCCAAGCCGCAGGAGCGCCGCCGTGACCGCTGAGCCCCCTCCTGAGGACCGCGCGGACCTGCGCAAGGACGCCCCGGCGGCGCCGGACGAGGACAACCCCACAGCCGGCACGCCCAGTTGGATCCGCGAGCTGGACATGGCGCTCACCGTCTACCCGCAGGTGCTGCTCACCGGCAACGTCCGCGACCAGTACCTGCTGCCCGACGACCACGCCGCCGGCAGCAGCGAGACGCTCGCGCCGTACAGCCTCGGCGGCGTCGTCGAGTCGCTCTGCGCGGCCCGCGGGTACGGGGCGATCGCGTTTGTCGACCAGGTCAACGACCGTATCGCCCTGCTGCGGCTGAGTGCCACGGTGGAGCAGATCCCGCGGGTGATCCGGGAGTTCGTCGAGCGCGACGAGCGGTGGCGACGCGGCGGCGGCGGTCCAGGGTCGGACGGCTCCGGTGAGGGTGGTTCCGGCGAGGAGGACGACGGTGAGCCCGACATGCTGGACCGTCTGCGCGACGCGATGGTCGCCGTCGTCCAGCACCCCGGCCCGCCGATCGCCCTGGTCGTCCCGTACGCCGGCCGGCTGGGCTCGCCGCAGGCGCCCGTCGCCGGTGAGGCCGCCAGACTCTTCGCCGCCGCCGAGGAGTTGGGCCACACCGCGCGGCCGGTGCAGGGCGCGACCGCGGTCACGCCGTACAACACGGTGGTCTGGGTGGTGGAGCGGCAGGAGGAGCTGCCCAGGGAGTTCGCGGTCGGCAGCCGCGCCCTGCGGGTGATCAACGTGCCGGAGCCGCCGCACGACCAGCGGCTCGCCGCGGCGCGGCACGTGGTCGGCGGACTCGCCCGCTACCAGGCGGCGACCGGCGGACCGTCCCTCACCGCGGAGGAGACCGCGGCGGCGGCCAAGGCACTCGCCAACTCCTCGCACGGAATGGGCAGTTCCGAGGTCATGGCGATCGGCCGAATGGCCCTGGATCGCGGCCTTCCGGTGCAGCGGCTCGACGAGGCCGCCCGCCTCTACCGGATCGGCGTGCTCGACAACCCGTGGGCGACCGCCGAACTGCGCGAACGCATCGTCGACGGTGAGGAGTTCCTCAACAGCAAGGTGATCGGCCAGCCGCACGCCGTCCGTCGCACCCTGGAGATCTTCATGCGCTCGGCGGCCGGGCTCAACGGCGCCCAGGCCTCCAGCTCGCCCAGCCGGCCGCGCGGCACGCTGTTCCTGTCCGGCCCGACCGGAGTCGGGAAGACCGAACTCGCCAAGGGCGTAGCCGAGATGATCCTCGGCAAGGACGCCCGGCCGATCCGGTTCGACATGAGCGAGTTCGCCGAAGAGCACGCCCGCGACCGTCTGATCGGCGCCCCGCCGGGCTTCGTCGGCCACGACGCGGGCGGTGAACTCACCAACGCCGTCAGGGCCAACCCGATGAGTGTGCTGCTCTTCGACGAGATCGACAAGGCGAACCCGCGACTGTTCGACCTCTTCCTGCAGATCCTGGAGGACGGGCGGCTCACCGACGGGCACGGTGCCACCGTCTACTTCACCGAGTGCGTACTGATCTTCACCTCCAATCTCGGCATCACCGCGATGGTGGTGGGCGATCCGCCGAACGGCGGGGCCAAGGCGGGCGGCGACGAGCCCGGCGGCGAGGCGGCGGTCGCGGACGGGAGCGCCGGGCCTCGCACGGTCCGACGGGAACTCAGCCGTCACGACGATCCGGTGGCGGTTCGGCAGGCTCTGCGCGACGCGTTCGACGTCTTCTTCAACGACCAGATCAAGCGGCCCGAGCTGCGCAACCGCTTCGGCGACAATTTCATCCCGATGGACTTCATGCAGGAGAAGTGGGTGCCGCAGATCCTCGACAAGGCCATCGCCTCGGTGGCGTCCCGCGTCCAGGAGGTCCACGGCGCCGCACTCACCCTCTCCGACGACGCCTGGGAGGTGCTGCGGGTCGAGGCCACCCGACGGCTGGACCATGGCGGTCGCGGCGTGCTGACCGCCGTCGAGTCGGCACTGGTCAACCCGCTGGCCAGGGAGATCTTCCGGACCCCGCCCCGGCGCGGCGACCGGATCGAGGTGGTCGCCGTCGAGGGCGACGAGGACGGCGAGGGCTACCGCCTGGAGGTCGAACGGTGGCCGGCCTGAGCGCGGACGGCGCGGACGGCGTGGACGGCGTGGACGGCGTGGACGGCGTGGACGACACGGACAGGCCGGTCATCCCGGCCGCCCTGGTCGCCCAGGTCTCGCGGCCGGTGACCGCGCTCGGCCCCGGCCGGCGGCTCGGCGTCTGGTTCCAGGGGTGCACGCTGGCCTGCCCCGGCTGCATGTCCCGGCACACCTGGGACCCTTCCGCCGGGCGGGAGTTGACGGTCGACCGGTTCGCCGCCCTGTGGCGTGCCGCGCTCGCCGACGGTCTCGACGGCCTCACCGTCAGCGGCGGCGAACCCCTGGAGCAGCCCGTCGCGCTCGCCGCGCTGCTCGCCTCCGCCGACGCGGAGCGCCGCCGGGCCGGAGCCGTGGCCGATCTGCTGGTGTACACCGGCTGGGAGCCGGAGGAACTGGCCGCCGACCCTGCCACCGCCGCCGCCCTGGACGGGGCGGACGCGGTGATCACGGGCCGCTACCGGGCCGGGCAGCCGACCCGGCTGGCCTGGCGCGGCTCGGCCAACCAGCGGCTCGTCACCCGCACGGCGCTCGGCCGTGAGCGGTACGCGCCCTTCCTGGAGCACCGGCCGGAGCGGCCCGAACTCCAAGTGCACGTGAGCGAGGGCGAGGTCCGGGTGATCGGGGTGCCGCGCCCCGGGGACCTGAGCCGGATCGAACGCGACCTGGTCCGGCGCGGCGTGACACTTCGGGAGAACTCTTGGCGACCGTGATCTACCGCTGCCCGGTGGGCGCGCCGGGGGAGTGTCCGACCTCGGCCACCCGGGGGTACTGCCAGGTGCACATGTTCCAGCAGCTGGAACGGTACGACCCGGCCGAGGACACACCACCGCCCTCGCCGCCCACACCGCCTGCGCCAGCCACCTCGCCGGCACCACAGGCTGCACCGCCTGTCGACACCGCGGACCGTGAGCCCGAGCCCGGGCCGGTGACCCGTTCGGCGCGTCCTGCCCGTCCGGCCGGTCCGGCCCGGCAGCCGGTGGTCCGGCTCGCCCTGGTGATCGCCGGGGCTCTGCTGCCCGTCCGCGCCGAGAGCCGGCGCGGGGGCGGCGGACTGGCCGTCGGCCGCGACGAGCCCGAATGCGCCGCCGTCCCCGGCCTGGCCGCCCTCGACCAGCTTTCCCGCCACCACGCCCGGCTGCGTTGGATCGACGGCGCGCTGCACGTCGAGGACCTGGACTCGACCAACGGCACGTTCGTCGACGGCCGCCGGATCACCATCCCGACCCGCGTCTGGCCGGGCGTGCGGCTGCGGTTCGCGCTGGACGTGGACGCCCAGGTGGTCGAGATCGACGAGTTCGGCGCGCCCCGGTGAGCGGGGGACGTGAGGAGGAGAACGGCGCGATGGCCGACATACCGCCGGAGCCGAGCCCGGCCACCCGTAAGCAGGGCGGCGGGCGGGCGAACGGCCGGGGCCGCGCTGCCGGCCGGCCCCCGCAGCCGGACCCGGGGGACGGCGACACCGCCACCGCCGAGAGCCCGCGCACCCGCGTGCAGCGCGGCGCCCCCACCCGCGTCCAGCGGCCGGGTGGTGCCGTCGACCCTGGCGAGCCCGTCACCCCCGTCACCCCCGCCGCCAACCAGGCCGCCGACCCGGCTTCCGACCCGTCCGGCGCCTTCCCCGCCGCCCTCACCGACCGCTACCACCCCCTGGGCCCCGTCGGCTCCGGCAGCGAGGGCACCGTCTGGCACGTCCGCCGCGCCGACGGCGCCGGCGAGGCGGCCGTGAAGGTCGGCAATCCCGGCGTGCGGGCCGACACCGAACTCCTCGCCCACCTCGCCGGCGACCCCGCCTTCCGCCGGCACGTCCCCGAGATCCTCGGCCACGGCCAGGTCGAGCACGCGGGCGCGCTCTGCGACTGGATGGCCATGGAGTACCTCCCGGTCACCCTCGCCGACCACGTCGACGAGCTGCGCACCCGGCGCCGCCTGGACCGGCGCGGCGAGAGCGAGCGGATCATCCGTGAACTGGTGGACCTGCTGGCCTTCTGGCAGAGCACCATCGCGCGCAACCCGGTCGACTTCAAGCCCGCCAACATCCTGGTCCGCCCCGCCGGGACGGACGGCCGCTCCGCCGCCCAGTTCGTGGTGGCCGACTTCGGCGGCGTCGCCAAGCTCACCGCCAGCCGCCGCTTCTCCGCCGACATGCAGGTCACCGTCGCCTACATGGCGCCGGAACAGCTCGCCGGCCACAACCACCCGGCGGGCCCGTGGTGGGCGCTCGGCACCATCCTCTACGAGGTGTTCACCGGTGCCGGCCGCTACCGGCGCGCGGACGGCGGGCTGATCAGCGACGAGGCGCTGCAGATCCGGCTGGTGATGGACGCCGAGGTGGACGTCTCGGCGGTCGCCGACGAGCGCCGCCGACTGCTGCTCCAAGGCCTGTTCACCAAGGACCCCACCGACCGGTGGACCGCGGACCAGGTGCGCGCGTGGCTGACCGGCGGCAGCCCGGAGGTGGTCCGCAGCCGGATCGACCCGCCGCGGCCCGAGCCCGCCCCGACCGCGCCCACGCACCGTCCGATCGCCTTCCGCGGCCAGGACTTCCGCGATCCGGCCGCGCTCGCCGAGGCGCTGCTCGGACGGTCGGCGGACGCGGCGGCATGGCTGGTCAGCGGTGGTGCGCGGCGGCTGCGCGACTGGCTCCGGGACGAGGTGAAGGACACCGTCCTGGACCTGCACTACCTCGAGGACGTCGAACGCGGCACCCCGGCCGACACGTCGGCGGCGGCCTCCCGGGCGGTGCTGGCGCTCGGCGTGGCGTTCACGCCGGAGGCCGTCCCGTACGTGCGGGACCGCCGGGTGGACGCGGCCGGGCTCGCCCGGCTGGCGGGGGAGGCCGACGGGCCGGCGTTCGCCGAGGAACTGGTCACCGCCGGGCTGGTCGGGCTCGCCGCCCGTTTCCACTGCGGGCACGCCGACTGCCCGGAGGGGGCCTGCGCCCGGCTGCTCGGGCTCAGCGGGATGGCGGCCGTGCTGGACGCGGTCGAGCGCGAGGCCCGCACCCTCGGCGGGCGCACCGGTGGTGGTGGGCTGACAGCGAACGAACGGGCGGCCGCGCGGCGCTGGGTGCTGCTGCTCGCCCTCCAGCCGAAGCAGCAGCGGCGTGCCGTCGTCCGGCGGCTCTCCCTGCTGCCGGGCCCGCTGGCGGCGTTGCCCGCGGGGGTCCAGCGGGTGGCCGCCGCCGTCGAGGCAGTGGTGGGGACCGTGGCGGCGCGGGTGCGCGTCGGTGATCGTGACGGGTTCCGGCGGTGGTCGGACCTCAGGCGCCGCGCGCTCGCCGCCGATCCGACGACGGCCGACGGACGGGGCGTGCTCGCGGCGGCGGCCGTGCTGCAGGTGCGCAGGCTCCGGGCAGGCGGCGCAGATCGCGGGCGCGCCCGCGGGGAGCGAAGGGTGGACCTGCGCGCCTGGTGGGGCGGCGCACGCACCGCGCTGCCCCGGCGCGCGGTGGCGGCCGTACTGCTGTTCTTCGCGCTCGGCCTCACGCTCTGGTCGGGGGCGGTGCTGCGGTCCGCCGTCGACTTCGGCGCGGGCGGGCGGCTGCTGCCGGGCGGTCCCTTCGACGGCCCGCTGCGGACGGTCGGCGAGGCCGCGGCGCTGGCGACGTCCGGCCGGCTCGGTGCGGCGCTGGTCGTGGCGGTGGCGGTGGTGGCGTTCCCGGGCCGGGTCGGGCGGCGGATGCTGTTCCTCGTGGTCGCGGCCTCCTTCACCATCGGCTATCTGCACCTCGGACCGCCGATGACGGTGCTCGAAGCGCCGCAGCCGGTGGTCGAGCGGGTGGTCAGGTTCGGTGGCGGAATGGAGAACTGGACGGGCGTCGGCGCGCTGGTGGCGATCGTGCTCGCGCTGTACCTCAACAACCGCCCGGTGACCTGGCTGCTCACCTCCGCTCACGCGGCCTCGGAACGGGCGGCCGGCGACCGTCGGCTCGCCGAGGCCCGCCGCCGCGCCGCCCGCGGGGGCGGGGCCGCCGACTTCCGCGACCGGCTGCTGTTCTGGCTGGGCGGGACCCTCGTGCTGACCCTGCTGCTGTGGTCGGCGGTCGAGGTCCGGATCGCCGTGGTCGACCGGGACCGCCACCTCACGCCGGAGTCCTGGGGCACCGGCCGGATCGGCGCCGCCTACCAGGCCGACTACCTGCTGCTCCTGGCCTTCCTCGCCTTCCTCGCGGCCTGCGCCACCCCCGGCGCGGCCCGCCGCCTCCTCGCCGGCTCCGCGGTCGGCACGGCCGTGCTCGGCGCCTGGCCCCCGCCCCTGGGCCCCTTCGAAGCCCTCCGCATCCCCGTCCTGGGCCCCTGGTTCCGCTCCCTCGCCACCCTCTGGGGCCACGCCGCCTTCTGGGCCGCGGTCCTCCTCATGCTCCCCCTCGCCTGCCACCTCGCCCGCTGGACCACCCGCCGCTTCCCCACCCCCGCGGTGGAGTAGAAAGTCGGACCGGCCGACTTCCCACTCCACCCGCCCGCGCAATCTATGCGCGTAGATGCCCCGGGGGTGGGTGGTGGATGGCCTTCAGAAGTCGGGCCCGCCGACTTTCTGTGCCGCCTGCGCTGGCCCGCGGGTGCGGGTGCGGGTGGCGTGTGGGAGTGGGAAGTCGGGTCGGCCGACTTCCTGTTCCGCCGTGCGCTGTGCGGTGCGTCGCGCCCGCCTGCCGGCGATCGGGCGCTTCGCGCAATCTATGCGCATAGATGCCCCGGGGGTGGGTGGTGGGTGGGATGGAAAAGTCGGACCCGCCGACTTTCTGCTCCGCTTCCGTCGATCCATGTGCGCGCGGGAGCGGGAAGTCGGACCGGCCGACTTTCTGTTCCCGGCTCGGGCTCAGTGCGGGCGCAGGCCGTCGAGGAGGACCGTCAGGACGTGCTTGCGGGCGGCTGGGTCGGGGCCCAGCTGGTCCAGGGCGGTGGTGGTGCCGACGAGGAGGGCGAGGAGTTCGGGCAAGGTCAGCTCGGGGCGGGCGGTGCCGGCGAGTTGGGCGCGCCGCAGGAGGTCGGCCAGCAGCTCGCGGATCGCGGTCGAGGGGGCGCGCAGGGAGGTGTGGACGTCGACCCCCGCCGCCGTGAGTGCCTGGGCGAACGCGTTCTTGCCCGCCGACTGTTCGGCGATCAGCCGGAAGCAGGCGGACAGGGCTTCGGCGGGCGCGGATTCGGCGGCCACCCGGGCCGCCCCGGCGGCGATCGCCTCCAGTCGGCGCACCATCACCGCTTCCAGCAGCGCCTCCTTGGTGGGGAAGTGGCGGAACAGCGTGCCGACCCCGACCCCGGCGGCGCGGGCGATCTCCTCGGTCGGGACGCCGACGCCCCGGGTGGTGAACACCTCGGTGGCGGCGTCCAGCAGTCTGGCCCGGTTGCGGGCCGCGTCCGCCCGGAGCGGGCGGTCCTGAGTGCCGGTCAACTCTCCAACTCCCTTTCCTCGTCGGCGGGAACGGCGGACGTCCGGCCCTGGACAACCGGAGTGGCCAGTCCGTATGGTCTAAACGGAGTCACTGGTCCGGTTCCGGTGGCGCAGATGTCGTTCCGGGGGTTGATCATGTCCGAAACACGCTCGCCGCGCGAGGTCTTCCACGCGCTGCTCGACGGCATCACGGCCGGTCGGTTCGCCGAACTGGCCGGGCTCTACGCCGAGGACGCCGTGGTGGAAATGGTGTTCGAGCCGGTCGGCCCGCGTCGGTTGGAGGGGCGGGCGGCCCTGCGGGAACGTTTTCTCACCGTCGGCGAGCACTCACCGCTGGACCTGGGCGCCCGCAACGTCGTGGTCCGCGCGACGGACGACCCCGAGGTGGTCGTCGGCGAATGGGACTACGACGTCCGCCACCGCACCACCGGGCGGGAGCTGACCGTCGCCAACCTCCAGGTGCTGCGCGTGCGCGACGGCCTCATCGTGCACAGCCGCGACTTCCACGACCACCTCGCCCTCGCCGGCCTCCTCGGCTCCCTGCCGCGACCGGCCGCGCGGTAGCCGCCGCCGTCGGGGTACTCAGCGCGCGAGGATCCGGCGGAGCCAACGGGTCCGGGCGTCGCGGGCGTCCCGGCTGAGCGCCGCCTCCGGCGCGAAGGTGTCGAAGCCGTGGAACGCGCCCGGCCAGACGTGCAGTTCGGCCTCGCCGCCGGCCCGCCAGATCCCGTCGGCGTACGCCACGGCCTCGTCGCGGAAGGTCTCGGCCGACCCCACCTCGACGTAGGCCGGGGGCAGTCCCGACAGGTCCGCGGCCCGCGCCGGGGCCGCGTACGGCGGCAGGTCGGGGGCGCCGTGGAGCCCGCCGAGCGCGGCCCGCCAGGCCGTCGCGTTGGAGGTCCGGTCCCAGGTGTCGTGGCCGGCCGACTGGCGGGCGGAGAAGCTGTCGTTGCGGTCGTCGAGCATCGGGCTCAGCAGCAGCTGCCCGGCCGGGACCGGTCCGCCGCGGTCGCGGGTCAGCAGGGCGAGCGCCGCGGCGAGGCCGCCCCCGGCGCTCTTGCCGCCGACCACGACGCGCCCGGCGTCGATGCCCAGCCGCTCCGCCCGGTCGGCCGTCCAGCGCAGCCCGGTGAAGCAGGCCTCGACCGCAGCGGGGTACGGCGCCGCCGGCGCCAGCGGGTACTCGACGGAGACCACGGCGATCCCGAGCGGCTCCGCCAACTCCCGCAGCAGACGGGGGAGCACGGACCAGGCGTTGCCGGTGATCAGCCTGCCGCCGTGCAGGTAGTACAGCAGCGGCAGCGGGCCGCCCGCCCCGGCGGGCCGGGCGCTTACCAGCGGCACGCCCGACGCGTCGAGCTCCGCCACCTCGAACCGCCCGCCGTCCCGCAGCGCCTCCACGGTGGGGCGGGGGCGGACGGCGGCGTCCCGCTCCTGCCACGCGGCGAGGTTCTCCGGGGTCACCGGCCCCCGTGCCACCGCGCCCGCGGCCGTCAGCGCGGCACTCAACTCCGGATCGAACGGCGGGGGAGCCGCAGCCCCGGCGCCCTCGCCACCGTCCCGGCCGCCGTCCCCCATGAAGACCGCCCGCCCCTCGTCCCGTCGCCCCCGTCGGAGGCCCCGACCGGCCCAGCTTGCCAGGCCGGGCCGCCCGCCACCCCGCCGGAGTGGAAAGTCGGCCGGTCCGACTTCCCACTCCGCCGCCCGGTTCCCGGCCTCGGGGCTACTTGCCCGGCGGGATGTCGTAGATGTGGTCGGGGGTGATCACGCTCGTGATGGCCCGGCCGAGCAGGGTGCTGGGTTCGGAACCCTCGGACGAGATGTCGGTGTTGAGCAGTACGACCAGGGTCGCGCACTCCTCCGGCAGGTAGATGGTCAGGCTCTCGTAGCCGGGCAGCGAGCCGTTGTGGCCGATCCACCCGTTGATGTCGAAGATCCCGAGGCCGTAGCCCGCGCCGGGGACGCCGGTCGGCAGGACGGCCAGGCGCTGGGCCTGGGTGCCGGGCGACAGCAGGGTGCCGGTGGCGACGTCCTTCGCCCAGCGGCCGAGGTCGTGCAGGTCGGAGACCAGCGCGCCCGCCGACCAGGCCCACGAGGGGTCCCAGTGCGTGGAGTCGGCGACCGCGCCGCTGGGGGTCTGGTCGGTGTAGCCGTGGGCGTATGGCTCGGGGAGGTCGGTGCCCCGGGGGAAGAGGGTGCGCCGCAGTCCGCTGGGCTCGGTGATCCGGTCGTGGACGAAGGCCTCCAGGCTCCGGCCGCTCACCCGCTCGACCAGCAGGCCGAGCAGGATGTAGTTGCTGTTCGAATACTGGAACTGCGAGCCCGGCGCGAACTCGTTCTCGTGCTTGTAGCCGTATGCGAGCAGTTCGTCGGGGGTGAAGACGCGGTCGGGGTCGGCGAGGAACGCGTTGACGAAGTCCTCGTCCGAGCTGTACGGGAAGAGGCCGCTGCGCATGTCGAGCAGGTCGCGCACCCGGATCTCCTCGCCGGACGGGACGCCGTCGAGGTACTTCGCGATCGGGTCGTCGAGGCCGATCAGGCCCTCGTCCACCAGCTGCAGCACGGCGGTGGCGGTGAAGGTCTTGGTCTCGCTGCCGATCCGCATGTTCAGGCGGTCGGTCATGGGCGCGCCGGTCTCCTTGTCGGCCACGCCGAACGCCCGCAGGTAGCCGCCCTGACCGGGGATCCACAGGTCGACCTGTACACCGGGGATGCCCGCCTCCCGCATCACCTGCTGGATCGTTTCGTCCAGCTGCGCCTGGAGCTCCGGGCTCAGCTCCCGGGCCTCGGCGGAATCCTCGCCGGCCGTCCTCACGGCCACGGGTGCGGCCACGGGTGCGGCGGCCGGCGCGGCGCCGAGCGTCAGCGGGAGCAGCCCGACGACGGCGAGCGCCGCCGCGCCGAGCGTACGGGCCGGGGAACGTCTTCTCATGGTGCGGGGCCTCTCTGCGGTCCGGAGGGGGGTCTGCTGGGCCGATCGTCGGCGACGGGGGCCCGGCCGACCGCCCACCCGATCCGCAGGCCGGGTGAAAAGACTGATGATCCATCCGATCGGCCCCGCCACCCCTCACCCGCCCGGAGCCGGAGCCGCGGCCGGTTGTCGGGGGTTCCACGCCCCGTGGGACGGTGGCTACGACGCCTGAGGACGCCCGCTCCCGGGTGGCCGGGGCGGCGTCGTCCGGCACGGGTGCGTCCGGTCCGCCGGTGGCCCGGTGGCGGCCCAGGTGGCCAGGGCGGTGAAGTCGGCGGTGGTCAGGCCGGTGCGCGGGTCCACGTGGTGGAGGAGGGCGGGGCCGTCGTGGTGGGTGCGGACCCAGGCGTGGTCCGCGGCGGTGATCTGGTCGTCGACCCAGGCGAACGGTTGGCCGCGCGCCCAGGTGACGATGTCGGGGGTCTTCCAGAACACGCCGTCCGCGGGTTGCGGCCGGGGCTCGGACCAGGTGATGACGGGGAGTGCGGGCAGTCCGAGCAGGGGTGCGAGGAAGTCGTTGGCTTCGTGTTCCCAGGTCGTCGCCCAGACCAGATCGAAGGGCAGTGCGGTGAGGGACGGACCGTGTTCCGGGTTGAGCCAGACGCGCAGGGGTTTGGCGGGTCTGTCGGGCAGTCCGTACGCGGTCAGGCGTCGGCGTTCGGAGGCCTCCCAGTGCGGGGTGAGGAGGCGGTGCGTGGTGTAGCCCTCGGGGCGGCGGTGCGGCTTGGCCGCGTAGGGGTTCAGGGGGCCGTCGACGTCGATCAGCAGCAGCGGCCGCATCGGTCTTCTTTCCTGGTCGGTGCCGTGGTGTTCAAACCACTCGAACGAAGGATCGGACGGGGTGGTTCCGGCGGTTGGCGGCGGGGATTGACAAGGTGTCGGCGGTGCGGTCGCCCGTCGTCCGAGATCGTGGTGCGGGGAGGGGAGGACCGGTGGCGGTGGTGGACGAGGCGCAGGTGCTGGTCGGGCGTGGTCGGCGGCTGCTGGAGGAGTACGACGCGGCGCCCGATCGGCGGCGGGCCGGCCTGGCGCTGTCCGGGGCGCTCACCGCGTTCTCGGCGGCGCGCACCCAGCTGGAGGAGGCGGGTCCGGAGGTGCCGCCGGGGGCGCTCGCCGAGGCGCGCTACCTGGTCGGGCTGACGCTGTCCGTGCGCTACTGGTGGGCCGCCGGACAGCCGGAGTTCGTCGAGGACGAGGAGCTGCGGCCCGCCGTGCTCGCCGAACGGGCCGAAGCGGCGGAGCTGTTGGCGTTCACGATGGCCGCGTTCGACCGGGAGGCGCCGGAGTGGGCGGAGGCGGCGTTCCGGCTCGGGCTGCTGCTGCACGCGCGCTTCGAGGACGGTGCGGTCGTCGGCGTCGCCGACCCGGCGGCCCGCCCGGAGGACCTGGACCGGGCGATCGACCTGCTGCGGCTCGTCTGTCCCCTCCCGGTGCCGTCCGATCCCTGGCGGGCCGAGGCCGGGGACGTCGCGGCGGAGGAGGCGGAGGCCGCGTACGACGCGCAGCACCACGTGGCACTCGTCACCCTCGGCCGCGCCCTCGCCGACCGGGCGGAGCGCGACGGCGTCGACCGCGACGGCAACGACAGCGACGGCGACGACAGCGACCGCGCCGCCGCTGAACGAACGGCTGCCGAAGCCGTGTTGGAGAGTCTGCTCGAACGGGTGTACCCGGAGCCGTGGAGCGAACCCGGGGAGCCGCCGTACCGCCCCGACGCCGAGCCGGGACCGGACGAGGTCGCCGACCCGATCGAGCTGTTGGCCCGGGAACGCCTCGCCCGGCTGCTGCTGGACGGGCCGGGCGACCCGGACGAGCGGTGCACCGAGCGCGCCCTCACCCATCTGGAGGCGATCGCGGCCACCGCCGCGCCGGACTCCCCCTTCCGGCTGTTCGCCGCCCTCCGGCTGGTCGACCTGTACGCCGCCCGGGGCGACGGCGGGGGTATCCGCCCCGAGGACGCCGCGCACCGGCTCGCCCGCCTTCGCGAGCTGCGCCGGCTGCTTCCGCCCGAGCACCCGCAGGGCGGGACCGTGCGCTGGCTGCTCGGCAACACCCTCTCCGCCCTCGCCCGCCGGCGGGGCCACACCGTCAGTGCCGAGGCCCGGGAGGCGGTCGGGGTGCTGCGCGAGGGCGTGGCCGGCATGGCCGAGGACGACCCGGTGCGGCCCCCGTCGCACGCGGTGCTCGGCTCGCTCGTCCACACGCTGGGCCAGCACGACCCGCAGACGTACCGCATCGAGGACGCCGTCCACCACCTCACCCGGGCGGCGGACACCATGGAGGAGGGGGAGCACGGCGTCCTGCGCGGCGAGATCCTCCAGCACCTCGCCGACGCATCCCTGTCGAGGACGGAGTTCTCCACCGACCGGGCCGAGCTGGACCGGGCGATCGACCTGCTCGAGTCCGCCCGCTCCGCCCGCGACCGGCCCTCGGACACCCTGTGGTCGGAGGAGCAGCTGCACGGCTCACTGGCGGCGGCGATGGCCAAGCGGTTCGCGCTCACCAACGCCGTCAGTGACCTCGACGCGGCGATCCGCCACCAGCGCGCCGCGTTCCGCCGGGCGGCGCCGGACGACGTCAACCGGGTGGTCTACCTGGAGAACCTCGCGGGCAGCCTCTACCAGCGCTACCTCGTCGGCGGTGACCACCAGGACCTGGAGGCCTGCCGCCGCTACATCGACGAGGTGGTCGCGCACCTGTCGGTCTCCGAATACCCGGGCGTGGAGCGGCTCCTGGCCACCCAGCGGCCGGCCCTGGAGCGGACCCGGCTGATGCTGGACCTCCAGGTGGCCGTGACGACCGGTGACGTCCCGTCGATGGCCCGGACGGTGGCCGCGCTGGAACCGCTGGTCGCGGCGATCCCCGAGGACGACCCCCTGCGGCTGCTGGCCCTCGGCGACTTCGGCTCGGCCATGTTCGTCCTCGCGCTCCACGGGCCGATGGACATGCTGCCGCGCGCCGTCGCACTGATGGTGGAGGCGGCGGAGCGGACCCCGGCCGGGCACCTGCACAAGGGCATGCTCACCATGCGGGCGGCCAGTGCGCTCGGCGGCCTCGCGCTGTTCTCCGTGTCCGCCGCCTTCTCGGAACGCCAGGTCGAGACCGCGCTGCGGTACCTCGACACCTTCCTCGCCGAAGCGGACCCCGACCCCGCCAGCAGGGAGGGCATCCGTGCCCAACTGCTCCGGGCCGTCCTGCTGATGCTGCGCTACCGTACCGCGCGCCGGCCCGCCGACGCCGTCGACCTGCTGGCCACCGCCGGGGCCCTGCGCGAACGGCTGCGGCGCGGGACGCCCACCCAGGTGCTGGCGGCGGTGAGCCGGCTCACCGCCGACGCCCACCGCGCGCGGCTGGGGCCGGGCGACCGGCGGGCGGGCCGCGAGGCCGGGCTGGCCGGGCTGCGCGAGACGGCCGCGGCCACGCTGCTGCAGGCGGCGGCGGCCCCGGCGCTCGTGGTGGCCCGGGAGAGCGCGGCGCGTGCGCTGACCATCGCCCGGTGGTACCTCGCCGACCGGGAGGAGGAGCCGGATGAAGCGCCGGAGGAGACGCCGCAGGAGACGCCGGACGGGGCGGCGCCCGGCGGCGAGCCGTACCTGCGCGCCGCCGTGGAGGCGCTGGAGCTGGGCCGGGGCCTGGTGCTGCACGCCTCCACCGCCACCACCGACGTCCCGGACCTGCTGCGCACCACCGGACACCCCGAGCTCGCCGACTCCTGGCTGGCCGGTGGCGCCCCCCAGGACGGCCCGGCCGCCGACCCCTTCGACTTCGACGCGTTGCTCGGCCTGCCGGGCACCCTGCTCGACTCCCTGCCCGACGGTGCCGGCATCCCCATGCCGGACGACCTGCGCCGCCGCGCGCTCACCGCGCTCGCCGCCTCCCCGGCCGGGGAGGCGCTGATGGCCCCGCCGCCGCTCGACGAGATCGCCCGCGGCCTGCGCGCGGCCGGCGCCGACGCCCTCGTCTACCTGCTGCCGCCCGGCACCGGGCGCAGCGGCGAGGCGGTGCTGGTCACGCCCGGCGAGGACGGCGCGGGCGCCCTGCACCTGCTGGCGCTCACCCTGGTCCGCGCCGACGCGGTGCGCTCCGCCGGGCGCGGTCCGCTCGCCGCCTACCGGCAGGCGCACCTGGACCGGCAGGCCACCCTGGACGGTCTGCCGCCCCGGCACCCGCGGCGGGTCGCCGCCCGGCGCCGCTGGCGGGCCACCCTCGCCGAACTCTGCGACTGGGCCGGTACCACCGTGCTGCGCCCGCTGCTGCGCCATCCCGCCCTGCGGGCGGCCGTTCACCGCGGCCCGGACGCACCGCCGCGGCTGGTCCTGGTGCCGTTCGGTGAACTCGGCGGCGTCCCCTGGCACGCGGCGCTGCTCAGCAGCGGGCTGCGGGACGGCGGCCGGCCGGTGCGGGCCGTGGAACGGGCGGTGATCTCGTACGCGGCCTCCGCGCGGCAGTTCTGCGAGGTGGTCCGGCGGCCCCGGCTGCCGCTCGCCGAACGGCCGGTGGTCGTCGGCGATCCGACCCGGGAGCTGATGTTCGCCGAGGCCGAGGCCGAGTACCTGCACGCCGCCTACTACCCGCACGGCACGCTGCTCGGCTACGTCGAGGACGCCGAGGGGGAGGGCACCCCGGCGGAGGTGCTGGCCGCGCTGCCCGCGCCCGGGCGGGCCGGGGCGTCCGTCCTGCACCTGGCCTGCCACGCGGTGCCGTCCGGGGAGTCGCCGCTGGACGCCTATCTCGGGCTCGCGCCCGGCCCGCGCGCCGGGGAGCGGTCGGGCCGGCTGCCGGTGGGCGACATCCTGCGCCAGGCCCAGGGCCGCCCGCCGGACTCCCCGGGCGGCCTGGTCGTCCTCGACGCCTGCGTCAGCGACCACACCGGCGGCGACGTGGACGAGGCGCTCACCCTCTCCAGTGCCTTCCTCGCCGCCGGGGCGACGGGGGTGGTCGGCTCGCGCTGGGAGGTGGTGGACGAGATGGTGTGCGTGCTGATGTACGTCTTCCACGGCCGCCTCGCCGCCGGTGACCCGCCCGCCGAGGCGCTGCGCCGCACCCAGCTGTGGGCGCTCGACCCCGACCGTCGCCTGCCTCCGGACGCGCCACCCGAACTCGTCTCCCTCGCCTGCCGTGACCCCGACGCCCTCGACGTCTGGGCGGCCTTCGCCTACCAGGGCAGCTGACGGGGGCACACGGCGGTCGGCGGGCCCGGCGGGCCGGCGGCTCGGGGGAGGGTGGACGGGGTTAGGGAAGGTCGAGGTCCTTGCGCGCCTCGGTGATCTGGCGCAGGATGCCGTGGGCCTCGGCGGTCGTGGCCAGTTCGGTCGCCTCGGCGAGGACGGCTGCGGCGTCCTCGCGCCGGTCCTGCTGGGCGGCGAGGTAGCCGAGGCCGACCAGATTGGCGGCGACACCGGGCAGGAAGCCCAGCTCCCAGCGCAGACGGGTGGACTCCTCCAGCCGTTCGCGGGCCTCGGCGAGCCGCCCGCCGGCGTGGGCGGCGATGCCGAGGTGCCGCAGCGCGTAGGACTGGGTCAGCAGGTCGTCGGCGCCGGTGGCGAGGGCGAGCGCGCGTTCCAGGACGGGGAGCGCGGCGGGCGCGTCGTCCCGGACGACCTGGTGGAACGTTCCGGCCCAGAACAGCGCCTCGCCCTCGCCCCGGGTGTCGCCGAGCTCCCGGTAGAGCGCGGCGGCGCGCTCGAACAGCTCCAGCGCGCGGGGGTCCTCGACCCGGTCCGCCAGGAACCGGGCGTGCAGCAACCGCCCCCGGGCCAGCGCCAGGTCCGCCTCGACCCCGTCCAACCCCTGCTCCGCCGCTGCCAGTCCGCTGCCGTCGCCACCGAACACGGCGCTCTCGTAGTGGAGTTCGGCCTGTTCGATCCGTGTGTCCCTGGTCATGCGCCGATCCTAGGGCTTGCGGCGGAAGAGCGCGGAGAGCGCGCCCGTCCCCGGTGCGTGTGGGGTGCTTCGGGCCGAGCCGGGCCGGGTGGAGACGTTCACGGGGCCTGCGGCGGCGGCACCGTGGGAGCGGCCGGCCGCAACCACCGGTGCTCCGCGAACGTGCGGGTCGAGCCCATCGGCTCCCCGCTGACGGCATCTCGGGAGTGCGGGGAAACGCGCGCTGCTTCGCCAACGGTCCGAGTTGCGGATGCTCGGTGCGGAGCGAAGGCTGGAGAACAGACGTATCGGGTGACTTGCCGGACCGGAAGCCGCACGCGCCGGTGGGACGGACCCCGGCCGGCCGGTGCGGTGGGCAGTCGTCTCCGGACTCAAGGCGATGAGGGGAAGATGGCATGGCAACCTTCGAGACGTCCAACGACGCCGCCACACCTGCCGTCGAGGGAGAGAACACGGCGGGAGGCGACGCGCGTTTCGGGCAGGCGGCACCAACCGGCCGTGGTGTCGTCGGAGTCAGCGCGGCCCACACCGCCGTTGAGGGGAACACCAAGACCGGCTACGGGGTCCTGGGCACCGCGGACGGACCCAACGGCCGCGGTGTTGTCGGCACCAGCATCGAGCAGGCCGGGGTCGTGGGTTCCAGCCGGAATTCCGTCGGTGTATGGGCGGAGACGAAAAACGCGGATCAGCCGGCCTTGCTGGCCAAGAATCCGACCGGATACGCCGGAAGGTTCGAGGGAGACGTCGTCGTCACCGGCACCTTTGTCAATCCGCAGGTGGATCAGCGCCTCACCCAGTTGGAGAACGAAGTGGCCGATCTGCAGAAGACCGTTGCGGTGCTGGTCGGCATGGCGCATCCGCAGGGAACCGGGTGAGGCTTGTGCGCCGGTTGCCTCGCCGGTTGCCTCGCCGGGTTCCGCGCCGGATGCGCAACGTTGAACGCCGAGTTCAGAGTTCGGCGCAGGAGGGCGGGGACCGCTACGTCGTGCGCATGGCGGCGATGGCGGTCATCCGGGCGACGCGGCGGGCCGGAAGGACGGCGGCGGCGAGGCCGGTGAGGACGGTGAGGGCGAGCGCGGCGAGGACGGGGAGCACGGGCGGGCCGCCGAGGGTGCCGAGGGTGGCGGTGACGGAGCGCGCGCCGGCCCAGCCGTAGCCGATCCCGAGGGCGGTGCCGAGCAGGGCGGTGGCGAGCGAGAGCAGCAGTGCCTCCAGGGTGAGCATGCGGCGCAGCCGGCTGCGGGACATCCCGACGGCGCGCAGCATGCCGATCTCGCGGGAGCGTTCGTTGATGCTGAGGACGAGCGCGGCGGCGACGCCGAGGCCGGCGATGACCACGGAGAAGCCGAGCAGGGCCATCGAGATCAGCATCATCCGGTCGAGCAGCGAGCGCAGGCTCTCGGCCTGGGCGGCGGTGTCGGTGACGGTGAGTCGCGGGTGGGTGGCGAGGGCGCGGTCCATGGCGCGGCGGGCGGTGGGGCGGTCGGTGCCGGCGGCGGGGGTGATCCAGACGGTGGTGGCGGGGGCGCCGGGGGCGATCCGATCGAGGGTGGCGGGGGTGACCAGCAGGGTGGCGTCGGTCTGGAGGGTGAACGGGAGGGGGCTGCGGCCGGGTTCGACGCGCAGGGTGGTGTCGGGGCGGCCTGCGGTGCCGGTCACGGTGAGGGTGCGGCCGCCTTCGATGCCGCCGAGGGCGGTGCCGTCGGTCAGCGCGCGGGCGCGGTCGACGTCGTCGGCGGTGGGGTTGAGCCCGGTGGGGTCGACGGCGGCGACCACGGTGTCGCGGCCGTCGACGCGCACGGTGGCCGAGCGGACCGGCGTGACGGAGAGTTCGCGCTCCCCGGCGAGTGCCGCGAGCGCCCCGGCGGGCAGGGCGCCACCACCGGCGCCGTCACCACCGGCACCGTCACCACCGGCGGCCGTCGCGGAGAACACGCCGGGCTGGCGGGCGGAGAGCGCGGGCACCAGCGAGTGGGAGGTGATCGACAGGGCGGTGACCGCGCCGACCATCACGGTCACCCCGAGCAGCAGCGCGGAGCCGGTGGCGCCGGTGCGCAGCGGGTTGCGGCGCAGTTGCTGGGTGGCGAGCCGGCCGGCGGTCCCGCCGAGGCGGCGGGCCGGGCCGCCGAGCAGGGCGACCGCGGCGGGCAGCAGCCGGTGGGCGAGCCGCAGGACGCCGAAGAAGCTCGCGATGGCGCCCACGGTGACGGCGAGCAGCGAGAGCGGCGGCGCGGTGAGCGTGCCGAGCACGACCAGGGCGGTGCCCGCCACCAGCAGGAACACCGCCCACACGGTGGCCCGGACCCGCGCGCCGGTGCCGCCCGCCCCGCCCTGCCCGGCGCCGTGCCCGGTGCCGCCGAGCGCGGCGATCGGCGGGACGGCGGAGGCGGCCTTGGCGGGGCCGCGGACGGCGAGCAGCGTGAGCAGGATGCCGAACAGCGCGGCGAGGGCGCAGACCAGCGGCGAGGGGGCGAGCGAGAGGTGGACCGGGCCGAGGTCCGCACGGGCCGCGACGGCCTGGCCGGCGGTGCAGACGCCGAGGCCGAGCAGCACGCCGGCGGCGGAGGCGCCCGTGCCGAGCAGCAGGCCCTGGCGGCGGATCAGCCGGCGGACCTGGACGCGGTCGGCGCCGATGCAGCGCAGCAGCGCCAGCTGGCGGGTGCGCTGGGCGAGGACGACGGTGAAGGTGTTGCCGACGACCATCCGGGCGACCGCGAGCGCGATCAGCACGAAGGAGAGCGCGGCGACCAGCACCACGCCGTACAGGGTGCCGCTCGACCGGGTGGCGTCCCGCACGGAGACCTCCCGGGTGTGCACCTCGGGCGCGGGGGCGGTGCCGCCGGGCGCCCCGCGCAGTGCCTCGCGCAGCGTCTCGACGGTACGGGTCGGCGAGGTGCCGGGGGAGAGGCGGAGGTCGAGCCGGGTCGCGACGGCGCCGACGGCGTACCGGTCGACGGCGTTCTCCGGGACGGCGATGACGGGGTGTCCGGAGAGGCTGGGCGCGCCGCGGCCGTCGAGGGTGCCGGTGAGCCGGGCGGTGGCGGGCGTGCCGTCGGCCCGGGTGAGCCGGACGTCGGCGCCGGGTCCGAGGCCCAGACGCTGCGCGGTGTCGGCGTCGAGCATCACCTCGTCCGCTCCGGCGGGCCACTGCCCGGACTTGAGCAGCTGCCAGCGCAGGCCGGGGTCGGCGGCGACGGAGCTGACGACGGCGGCCGCGTCCAGCGGGCGCCCGTCGGCGGTCAGCAGTCCGCCGCGGCCGGTGAGGCGCGGGGCGAGCGCGGCGACGCCGGGCACCTGCCGCGCCCGGTCGGCGGCGTTGGTGGCGGTGGCGGCGGCAGTGTCCGGCGTGCCGGCGGCCGGGAGGGTGATCTGCACGTCCCCGGGTCCGACCTCGGCCGCGGCGCTCTGGCTGAACGAGTCGACGAGGGCGCCGCTGCCGCTGACCGAGGCGATGAGGAAGGCCACGCCGAGGGCGATGGCGGCGCCGCTGAGGAGGAGCTGGCGCAGCTGCCCGCGGAGTTCGGCGAGGGTGTGGCGGTAGGTGGTCATCGTTCCCGGTCTGTCCGTGCGCGGCCGGTGTCCGGCTCGTCGTCGCTGGTCACCGGGGGTGTTCCCGATGATCGACTTCGAGCGTAGGAGGCGGGTGACGCCGGTTCGGTAGGCATGAGGTCGTGTTCATGTTCACACCGGCGTCGGAAGGCGGGCCCGCCTGTCTCCTCCTTGGGAGGTACGCCGACCCCGAGGGGCCGGTTGTCCCGGGGCGTCCCCGCTCGTCCCATTGGTCACCCCGGTCCCACCGGCCAAACTGGTCCAGACCATTGACGCTGCAAGGGGGGGCTTCCTAGCATGATCGACGTTGCGGCGGCCATACGGGGGCCCGCCGCCGATCCGCCGAGCGCGCTACTCCCTCCCACCCCGCGGGCATGTGGCCGGGCGTTGTCCGAGACTGCCGTTCCGCCGTGAGGCGAGTGCCGAGGAGTGTCATGTCCACGACCTTCCAGGAGTCCGTCCACGAACCCGGCCGGAGCGCCGAACCCGCACAGGAAAGCGCCCTGACCGTCGGCCAGGAACGCCTCTGGTTCCTCGACCAGCTGGACCCGGGCGACCCCTCCTACAACATCCCGCTGGTGCTGCGCCTGACCGGCGAGCCGTCGACCGCGTCGCTGCGCGCCGCCCTCGACGCCGTGGTGGCCCGGCACGAGGCGCTGCGCACCCGCTTCCCCGCCGAGGACGGCCGGCCCGCCGCCGTCGTCGACGCGCCGACGCCCGTCCCGCTCGACCTCGCCGACCTGCGCGGACGCCCGCAGGACGAGGTGGCCGCCGCCCTCGCCGAACGGGTCAACCGCGGCTTCGACCTCGCCGCCGGACCGCTGCTGCGCGCCGCCCTGCTGCGCACCGGCGAGCAGGAGCACGTGCTCTGCCTCGTCCTGCACCACATCGTCGCCGACGGCTGGAGCCTCGGCCTGCTGCGCACCGAACTCGCCGAGCGCTACGCCGCCCACCGCGCCGGCGGCCCCGCGCCCGAGCCGCCCGCCCCACCCTCCTACGCCGCCCACGCCGCCGCCGAACGCGCCTGGCTGGCCGGGCCCGAGGCCGCCGAGGCGCTCGCCTACTGGCGCGAGCGGCTCGCCGACGCGCCCGCCCTGGACCTGCCGCTGGACCGGCCCCGGCCCGCCGAACCGAGCAGCGCGGGCGCCTTCCACACCCGGATCCTGCGCGGCCTCGGCCCCGAACTCGACGCCTTCGCCCGCGCCCGCCGGCTCACCCCGTTCATGGTGCTGGCCGCCGCCTACCAGGCCCTGCTGCACCGCTGCACCGGCCAGGACGACTTCTGCGTCGGCGTGCCCACCGCCGCCCGCACCACCGTCGACAGCGAACGGACCGTCGGCTACTTCTCCTCCGCGCTCGTGCTGCGCGCCGACCTCGCCGGCGCCCCCACCTTCGACACCCTGCTGCGCCGGGTGCGCACCGACTGGCTCGGCGCGCTCGGCCACGGCCGGGTGCCGTTCGAGCAGCTCGCCGAGGAGCTGCGCCCGGACCGCGACCCGGGGCGCACCCCGCTCTTCCAGACCCTGCTCACCGTGCACACCCAGGACGGCGGCGCCCTCGGCGAGCACGCCTTCGCCGACCTGCGCTGCGTCGAGATCGACGGCGGCCACACCGCCGCCAAGTTCGAACTCGCCCTGGACGTCCGCCCGGACGGCGACGACCTGCAGGCCGTCTTCGGCTACCGCGCCGACCTGCTGGACGAGCCGTGGGCCGTACGGCTCGGCCGCCGCTTCGACACCCTGCTGCGCGCCGCCCTCGCGGCCCCGGACACCCCGGTGCACCTGCTGCCGCTGCTGGACGCGGAGGAACGCGCCGAGGCGGCGGCCGGCTCGGCCGGGCCCGCGCTGCCCGCGCACCCGGCGACCGTGCTCGACGCGATCGACCGGGCGGCTTCCGAGCAGCCGGATGCCTCCGCCGTCGAGGGGCGGGACGCCGACGGACGCGACACCCGGCTCACCCGCGCCGGACTCGCCGACGCGTCGCGCGCCCTGGCCGCGCGACTGACGGCGGCCGGGGTGCGGCGCGGCGACCTGGTGGCGTTCTGCCTGCCGCGCGGACCGCGCGCCGTGGTCGCCATGCTCGCCGCCTGGCGGGCCGGCGCCGGCTACCTGCCACTGGACCCGGAGTACCCGGCGGCCCGGCTCGCCTTCATGCTGACCGACAGCGGCGCCACCGCACTGGTCACGACGGACGGCGCGCCCGTCGAGGGACTGCCGGCCGCCGTGCCGGTCCTCGCCGTGACCGGGGGAGCGGACGCCCCGCCCGCCGCCGCAGCCGACGACGCGGCCGCCGGCCCCGACGACCCCGCCTACCTCGTCTACACCTCCGGCTCCACCGGAACCCCCAAGGGCGTGCTCGTCCCGCACCGCGCGCTCGCCGCCCGGGTCGCCTGGATGCGCGAGGGCTACCGCCTCACCGCCGCCGACCGCGTCCTCCAGTACGCCTCGCTCTCCTTCGACACCTGCGCCGAGGAGGTCTTCCCGGCCCTCGCCGCCGGCGCCACCCTGGTCGTCGCGCAGGCCGGCGCCGCGCTGCCCGACCAGCTCGCCGAGCCCACCGCCGCCGGCCTCTCCGTCCTCGACCTGCCCACCCCGTACTGGCACCAGCTGGTCGCCGACCTCGACGCCACGCCCTGGCCGGCGAGCCTGCGGCTGCTGATCCTCGGCGCCGACCAGGTCCGCCCGGAGGCCGTCGCCGCCTGGCGGGCCCGGTTCGGCGACATCGTCCGGCTGGTCAACTCCTACGGGCCCACCGAGACCACCGTCATCGCCACCACCGCCGACCTCGGCGCGGCCGACACCGCCCGGCGCCCCCCGATCGGGCGGCCGATCGGCGGCACCACCGTCGCCGTGCTCGACCGCCACGGCCGCCCCGTGCCGCCCGGCACCCCCGGTGAACTCGTGGTCGGCGGGGCCGGCGTCACCGACGGCTACCTCGGCCGCCCGGGCGCCACCGCCCGCGCCTTCGTGCCCGACCCGGACGGTCCGCCCGGCGCCCGCCGCTACCGCACCGGCGACCTGGTGCGCCGGCGCGGCGACGGCGCGCTGGAGTTCCTCGGCCGGATCGACGCCCAGGTGAAGGTGCGCGGCTACCGGGTCGAGCCCGGCGAGGTCGAGTCCGCGCTGCTCGCGCAGCCCGGCGTCGGCCAGGCCGCCGTGCTGGCCCGCGCGGACCGCCTGCTCGCCTACGTAGTACCGGAGGCCGACGCCCCCGCCGACGCCCACGCCCCCGCCGACGCCCCCGACCCCGCCGCGCTGCGGGCCGCGCTCGCCGCCACCCTGCCCGGCCACCTCGTCCCCAACGCCGTCCTCGTGCTCGACGCCCTGCCGCTCACCCCCAACGGCAAGCTCGACCACCGCGCGCTGCCCGACCCCGGCACCCGCCCCGAGCTGCGCGCCGCCTACCTCGCCCCGCGCACCGAGGCCGAGGAACTGGTCGCCGAGGTCTGGCAGGAGGTCCTGGGCCTCGACCGGGTCGGCGTCCACGACGACTTCTTCGACCTCGGCGGCCACTCCCTGCTCGCCACCCGGGTCGTCGCCCGCATCCGCGCCGCGGCCGACCTCGCCGTGCCGCTGCGCACCCTCTTCACCCACCGCACGGTGGCCGCCTTCGCCGACGCCGTCGAAGCCGCCCTGGTCGCCGAACTCGACGCGCTGTCCGACGACGACGCCGAGGAACTGCTCGCCGCGCAGGACGCCCTGGAAGGGACCGCTACGCCGTCATGAGCACCGACACCGCCCCCGCCGCCACCCCCTCAGGATCCTCCGCCGGGCTCACCGCGGCCAAGCGCGAACTGCTCAGCCGCCGCCTGCGCAGCCGCACCGCCGCCCGGCAGACGATCGCCCGCCGCGCCGCCGACGCGCCGGTGCCGCTCTCCTACGCCCAGGAACGGCTCTGGTTCATGGAGCAGTTCGCCCCCGGCACCGCCGCCTACAACATCCCGGTCGTGCGCCGGCTGCGCGGCCCGCTCGACGTCCCCGCCCTGCGCCGCGCCCTGGACGCCTCCCTCGCCCGGCACGAGACCCTGCGCTCGCGCTACCCGGCCACCGACGACGGCCGTCCGCTGCTGGTCATCGACCCGCCCGGCCCGGCCGACCTCACCCTCGCCGAGGCCGACGACGCCGCGCACGCCGAACGGCTGGTCGACGAGGCCGCCGCCGTCCCCTTCGACCTGGAGCACGGCCCGCTGCTGCGCGCCCACCTCGTCCGGCTCGCCGCCGACGACCACGTGCTGCTGCTGGTCGTCCACCACAGCGTCAGCGACGGCTGGTCCAGCGAGGTGCTGCTCGGCGAGGTCCTGCGCGGCTACACCGCCCACGTCGCGGGCCAACCCGACCCGCTGCCCGAACTCGCCGTCCAGTACGGAGACTTCGCGATCTGGCAGCGCGAGCGGCTGAGCGGCGACCGGCTGGCCGCCGAGGTCGCCCACTGGGCCCGTGAGCTGGCGGGCGTCGAACCCCTCGAACTCGCCTGCGCCGCCCCCCGGCCGCCGCGCCAGACCTTCGACGGCGCCGGCTACGGCTTCGAGGTCGACCGCGCACTGCTCGACCGGCTGACCGCCCTCGGCAAGCGGCACGACGCCACCGTCTACATGGTGCTGCTCGCCGCCTTCCAGGCCCTGCTCGCCCGGTTCAGCGGCCAGCGCGACTTCGCCGTCGGCTCACCCATCGCCGGCCGACCCGAGCCCGAACTCGAAGCGCTGGTCGGCATGTTCGTCAATGTGCTGGCGCTGCCCGCGCGGCTGGACGGCGACCCGACCTTCACCGAGCTGCTCTGCCGCACCCGGGACACCTGCCTGGAGGCCTACGCCCACCAGGAGCTGCCGTTCGCCCAGCTGGTCACCGAGCTCAAGGTCCCTCGCGACGTCAGCCGCCCGCCGGTCTTCCAGGCCGTGCTCGCCGTGCAGAACTACGCGGTCCAGCGCGAGGCCGCCACCTCCGGCGAACTCCCCGTCGAGGTCGAGCCGTTCGGCGTGCGCGCCAGCGGCACCCGGTTCGACCTGGAGCTGTTCCTCCAGGAGTGGCCGCAGGGCCTGCTCGGCTCGTTCAACTACAACACCGACCTCTTCGCCGAGGCCGACATCGCCCGCCTCGCCGAGCACCTGGGCCGGCTGCTGACCGCCGTCGCCGACCGCCCGGACGCCCCGCTGTCCGCCCTCGACGACCTCCCCGAAGCCGAACGCGCCTTCGAGATCGAGCGGTTCAACGACACCGCGACCGACCGGCCGGCCACCTCCCTGACCGCCCTGGTCGCCGAGCAGATCGCCCGCACCCCCGAGGCCGTCGCCGTCTCCTTCGAGGACGGCGCGAGCCTGACCTACCGTCAGCTCGACGCCGCCGCCGACCGGATCGCCGTCCGGCTGGCCGCCGAGGGGGTCGGACCCGGCAGCCTGGTCGCGATCAGCGCCGAACGCTCGCCCGAACTCGTCGCCGGCCTGCTCGGCGTGCTGCGCACCGGCGCCGGCTACACCCCGCTGGAACCGGGCTACCCCGCCGAACGGCTCGCCTTCCTGCTCGCCGACAGCGCCGCCCCCGTCCTGCTCACCCAGCGCCGGCTGCCCGTCCCCGACGGCTGCACCGCCCGGGTCCTGCTCCTCGACGACCCCGCCGAGTGGCCCAAGGTCCGCGCCAAGACCCCGCGGCCCGCCGGGCCCGCCCCCGACGACACCGCCTACCTGATCTACACCTCCGGCTCGACCGGCCGTCCCAAGGGCGTGCCCAACACCCACCGGGCCATCACCAACCGCCTCCAGTGGATGCAGGACACCTACCGGATCGGCCCCGCGGACCGCGTCCTGCAGAAGACCCCGGCCGGATTCGACGTCTCCGTCTGGGAGTTCTTCTGGCCGCTGATCACCGGCGCCCGGATCGTCCTCGCCAAGCCCGGCGGCCAGAAGGACGCCGGCTACCTGCGCGACCTGGTGGTGCGCGCCGGCGTCACGGTCGCCCACTTCGTGCCCGCCATGCTCACCGTCTTCCTGGCCGAGGACGGCATCGAGCGCTGCACCACCCTGCGCCGGGTGGTGTGCAGCGGCGAGGCCCTGCCACCGGACACCGCACGGGAGTTCACCACCCGCCTGCCCGCCTGCGCGCTCGCCAACCTGTACGGGCCCACCGAGGCCGCCGTCGACGTCTCCTCCTGGGAGTGCGAGGGCCCGCTGCGGGTCGTCCCGATCGGGCTGCCGATCGACAACACCCGCCTGTACGTGCTGGACCGCGCCCTGCGGCCGGTGCCGCCCGGCGCCCCCGGCGAACTCCACATCGGCGGCACCGCCGTCGCCCTCGGCTACCACCGCCGCCCCGGCCTCACCGCCGCCCGCTTCGTCCCCGACCCCTACGGTCCGCCCGGCTCCCGGCTCTACCGCACCGGCGACCTCGCCCGCCGCCGCCCCGACGGCACCCTCGAACACCTCGGCCGGATCGACCAGCAGGTCAAGATCCGCGGCCTGCGCATCGAACCCGGCGAGACCGAGGCCGCCCTGCGCGCCCAGCCCGGCATCGCCGACGCCGCCGTGGTGGTCCGCGAGGACCGGCCCGGCGACAAGCGCCTCACCGGCTACCTCGTCCCCGCCCCCGGCGCCGACGAGCCCGACCCGGCCGCCCTGCGCGCCGCCCTCAAGCGCACCCTGCCCGACCACCAGGTGCCCGCCGCCTTCGCCGTCCTGCCCGCCCTGCCGCTCACCCCCAACGGCAA
Source organism: Kitasatospora sp. NPDC004723 (assembly GCF_040609255.1). Taxonomy (NCBI): domain Bacteria; kingdom Bacillati; phylum Actinomycetota; class Actinomycetes; order Kitasatosporales; family Streptomycetaceae; genus Kitasatospora; species Kitasatospora sp. NPDC004723. Next base: position 52,541 of record NZ_JBEXJT010000008.1, read on the forward strand.
GCTCGACCGCCGCGCCCTGCCCGCGCCGCGGATCCGCCGCGACGCCGGGGCCGCCAAGCCCGCGACCGAGGCCGAACGGGTGCTCGCCGCGATCTGGGCCGAGGTGCTCGGGCTGCCCGAAGTCGGCACCGACGAGGACTTCTTCGACCTCGGCGGGCACTCGCTGCTCGCCACCCAGGTGGTCGCCAAGGCCCGCAAGCGGCTCACCGAGGCCGGCGCCCGACCGGTCAGCGTGATGGACCTCTTCACCTGCCGCACCGTCCGGGACCTCGCCGCCCTCGCCACGCTCGACGAGCAGGACCGCGGCCCGCGCCGCCTGCTGCACCGGCTCACCCGGCCCGTCCCGGTCGAACGCCGCCGGCTCACCCTGGTCTGCGTCCCGTACGGCGGCGGCAGCGCCGTCGTCTACCAGCCGGTCGCCGACCTGCTGCCCGCCGACACCGAACTGTGGGCCGTCGCGATCCCCGGCCACGACATCGGGGTCACCGAACAGCACCTGCCCTTCGACGAACTGGCCGAGCAGCTGGCCGCCGAGGTGCGCGAGCGGGTCGACGGGCCGGTCGTCGTCTACGGCCACTGCGGCGTCGGCACCGCCCTCGCCGTCGCCACCGCCCGGCTGCTGGAGGCCTCCGGCCGGGAACTCGAAGCCGTCTACGCCGGCGCCCAGTTCCCGTTCGCCAAGCCGCGCAGCAAGGTGCTCACCGCGCTCAGCGGGATCGCCGCCCTGGAGCCGTTGCTCGGCGACCGGGTCTACCTCAACTGGCTCACCGGCATGGGCGTCGACACCTCCGAACTCGACCAGGAGCAGGTCCGGTTCATCGTCGGCAACATGCGTCGCGACTCCAAGGCCGCCGAGGCGTACTTCACCCGCGCCATCGAGGAGGTCGACGCCGGCGCACCCCGGCTGCGCGCCCCGCTGGTCTCGCTGGTCGGTGACCACGACCCGGCCGCCGACTTCTACCAGGAGCGGTACCGCGAATGGCTGCTGCTCGCCGAGCGCTCCGCCGTCGCGGTGCTCGACCAGGGCGGGCACTTCTTCGTCAAGTACCGTGCGGCGGAGGTCGTCGAGGCCGTCACCACGGTGCACCGCGCCGTGCTCGACGGGCGGACCGACACCCTGCCCGCGCGCGGCCCGGACAGCTCCTGGTGGTTCCACGGCGAGACCGGCGCACCGGTCCGCGAGGAGGAGGCCCGGGCGGAGGGGTCCGCTTCGACGGGACCGGCTTCGGCGGGGCCGGCTTCGACGGGGTCCGTTCCGGAGGGTCCGCAGCCCAGCATGGGCCGCTTCCTGGCCGTCGCCGCGGGCCAGTTGGTCTCCATCACCGGCTCGGCGCTCACCGAGTTCGCGCTGCCGATCTGGATCCTGCTGGAGACCGGCTCGATGGCCCGGTACGCGCTCTACGCCGTCATCGCCATGCTGCCCGGCATCGTCGTCGGCCCGCTGGCCGGCGCCCTGGTCGACCGACTGGACCGGCGCAAGGTCATGCTCGCCGGGGACATCGGCGCCGGGGCCACCCAAGCCGCCATGCTGGCCCTGCTGCTGGCGGGACAGCTGCACTCCTGGCAGGTCTACGTCCTGCTCGGCGTGCTCTCCGTCGCCCTCACCTTCCAGCGCCTCGCCTACGCCTCCGCGGTGCCCCAGATCGTCCCCAAGCAGTACCTGGGCCATGCCAACGGCGTCGTCCAACTCGCTTTCGGAGCCGCACAGTTCGTCGTGCCACTGGTCGCGGTCGCACTGCTCGCCGCGATCGGCCTGCGCGGCATCTTGATCATCGACGTGGCCAGCTACACCGTCGCCGTGGGCATCCTGCTGGTGGTGCGCTTCCCGCGCACCCTGCCGTGGACCAGGCGCGAACCGCTGGTGGAGGAGATCAAGCAGGGCTTCGGCTACTCCTGGCGCCAGCGCGGCTTCCGCTCGATGCTGCTCTGGTTCGCCGGCCTGAACGTCTTCCTCTCCCCGCTGTTCCTGCTCACCACCCCGATGGTGCTCGCCTTCTCCGACCTGAACGGCGCCGCCCGGGTCGCCGTCGCCGGCGGCGCCGGGGCCCTGCTCGGCGGCATCGCCATGGGCTTCTGGGGCGGACCGCGCCGCCACCGGCTGCGCGGCATGCTCGGCCTGGCCGCCGTCCTCGCCCTGGCCGGCGCCGTCACCGGCCTGCACGCCGGACTCTGGGTGATCGCCGCCGGCGCGTTCGGGATGTCCTTCGCGCTCTCCCTGGTCAACGGCGTCTACTCGACGATCGTCCAGGTCAAGGTGCCGCAGCGGTTCCACGGCCGGGTCTTCGCGCTGAACACCCTGGTCGCCTGGTCCACCCTGCCGCTCGGCCACGGCGTGATCGCCCCGCTCGGCTCGGCCGTGTTCGGCCCGCTGATGGAGCCGGACGGCGCGCTCGCCCCGGTCTTCGGCCCGCTGATCGGCACCGGACCCGGGCGCGGCATCGCCCTGATGTACGTGCTGTTCGGGCTCGCCATGCTGGTCCTGGTCGCCGTCGGCCTGCGGCTGCCCGCCCTCGCCCGCTTCGACCGCGAGGTGCCGGACGCCGAGCCGGACGACCTCGTCGGCCTGCGCGAACGCGCCCGCGTGGCAGCCGCCCGCGCCGCCGCCCGCAGGACCTCGGACGCCACCCGGGAGGCCGCGTGAACCGCGCCGTCCCCACCGGCCTGGCCCAGCTGCTCGCCCACCGGGCCGCCGCCCACCCCGAGCGGACCGCCGTCGTCAACGGCGCCGACCGGCTCGACTTCGGCGCCTGGCAGGCCCGCTCCGGCGCCCTCGCCGCCGCCCTGTGCGGCGCCGGACTGCGCCCCGGCGACCGGGTCGGCCTGCGCCACGGCACCGCCGACTGGGCGGCCTACGCCGTCGCCCACCTCGCCGTGCTGCGGGCCGGCGGCGTCGCCGTCCCGCTCTCCGACCGGCTCGCGCCCGCCGTCACCGCGCACGCCCTCGCCGACTCGGGCGCGGCGCTCCTGCTGCACACCGGAAGCACCCCGGACGTGCCCGGGGTGCGCACGCTGACCGAGGCCGACGCCGCCGGCCACCCCGCCGAGCCGGACCTGCCGCCCGTCGACCCGGGCGCGCCCGCCCAGATCCTCTACACCTCCGGCACCACCGGCACCCCCAAGGGCGTCACCGCCACCCACGCCAACCTGGCGTACGGCTGCACCCTCGACGAGCGCCGCCGCCCGCTGCGCCACTCCCGGGCCTTCCTGCACGCCTTCCCGGTCGGCACCAACGCCGGGCAGACCATGCTGGTCAACGCGCTCAACGCGCACGCCACCTGCGTGGCCGCCCCGCAGTTCACCCCGCTGCGGTTCGTCCGGCTGATCGCCGAACACGGCATCGGCAGCGTCTTCCTGGTCCCCGCCATGGCGATCGAACTGCTCGCCTCGGCGGCCCTGGCCAAGGCCGACCCGAGCGGCGTGCGGCTGGTCGGCTCCACGGCCGCCGCGCTGCCCCAGCCGGTCGCGCTGGCGCTCAGCAAGGCCTTCCCGCGCGCCCAGATCGCCAACTACTACACCTCCACCGAGGCCGCCCCCGCCCAGATCACCCTGCTGTTCGACCCCGAGCACCCGGACTCGCCCGGGCAGCCCGCCTCGCTCGCCGACCTGCGGATCACCGACGCCGACGGCCGGCCGCTGCCGCCCGGCGAGGCGGGCGAGCTGTGGCTGCGCTCGCCCACCGCGCCGCGCGGCTACCTCGGCGAGCGCGACGGCGCGGTGTTCCAGGGCCGGTGGGTGCGGATGGGCGACCTCGGCCGGATCGACGCCGACGGCTTCCTGCACCTGCTCGACCGGGAGAAGGACGTCGTCAAGTCCGGTGCCCACAAGGTCTCCACGCTCCAGGTCGAGAACGCCCTGCACGCCCACCCGCTGATCGCCGACGCCGCCGCGTTCGGCGTCCCGCACCCCGTGCTCGGCGCGGTGGTCGCCGCCGTCCTGGTGCCCGCCCCGGGCACCGAGCCGCCGACCGCCGCCGAGCTGCGGACCTTCCTGCTCGGCCACCTGGCCGCACACGAACTGCCGGCCACCGTGCTGTTCCGCGAGGCGCTGCCGCGCAACGAGGGCGGCAAGGTGCTCAAGCGCGAGCTGCGCCGACTGGTGGCCGGTGACGGCCCCGTCGCGCCCCCCACCGCCGGCCGGACCCCGACCACCAGCGAGGCCAACCGATGACCACCCCGCTCAGCCCCGCCCAGCACGGCATCTGGCTCACCGAGCAGACCCTCGACGCCGGCGCCGCCTACCACCTCGCCGTCACCGTGGAGTTCACCGGCCCGCTCGACACCGCGGCCCTCGCCGGGGCCTGCGCCCGGGCGGTCCGGCGGCACCCCGTGCTCGCCGGACGGATCGACCCCGACGGCCCCGCCCTGCGGCCCGGGCCCGCGCCCGGGCTGCGGACCGTCGACTGCCCGGCCGAGGACCTGGACAAGCTGCTCGCCGACGAGAGCGCCGCCCGCTTCGACCTCGCGGCCGGGCCGCTCGCCCGGTTCACCCTGTACCGGACGGCCGCCGAGCGGCACGTGCTGCTGGTCACCGCCCACCACCTGGCCTTCGACGGCGAGTCCAAGGACCGGCTGGTCGCCGATCTCGCCGCCGCCCACCGGGGCGAGCCGCTCGCCGCCCCGCCCGCCCTCGCGGTGGCGGACGGCGCGCCGTCCCCCGAAGCCGCCGCCGGATACTGGGCCGAGCGGTGGCGCGAACCCGGTCTGCCGGTCCTGCCCGGGCTGCGGACCGTCACCGACCCGGGCACCGCCCCCGGCACCCTGCCCGGGCCCGGGAGCGCCACCGGGTTCCGCCTCGACGGCGCCCGGCACGCCGCGCTCGTCGCCACCGCCGAGCGCCTGGGCGTCACCCGCTTCGAACTCCTCACCGCCGCCTGGCACGCCCTGCTGCTGCGCTACGGCAACCCGGCGCCGGCCACCGCCGTCGAGCTGTCCGTCCGCCGCCCCGGCGAGCCGGTCGCGGTCGGCCTGGCCGTCAACGAACTCCCGCTGTTCACCGCCCCGTCGGCGGACGCGCCGTTCGCCGACTTCGCCCGCGCGGTGCGCGCCGAACTGCGGGCGCTCTACCCGCACCGGGACATCCCGCTCGGGCGGGCGGTGCGCGGACTCACCCCGCGCACCGCGCTCACCCCGCTGTCCGTCAGCTACCGCCGCCGCCCCGCCGGCACGCCGCGGCCCGACTTCGGCCCCGGCGTCGCCGCCACCGTCCGCTGGATCGGCTTCGCGGGCACCGCCCGCAACCTCGCCCACCTGCAACTCGTCGACTCCGAAGGCTCGTTGGACGTCAGCCTGCAGTACCGGACGGAGGCCTTCGGGCCCGGCGCGGCCGAGCGGATCGCGGGCCACCTCGCCACCCTGCTGGACGGCGCCCTCGCCGATCCCGCGACCCCGGTCGGCGATCTGCCGCTGCTCGGCGCCGACGAGCTGACCGCCCAACTCGCCGCGCCCGCACCGGAACCCGCTCTCGCCCGGGCGACCGTCCCGGCGCTGTTCGCCGCCCGCGCCGCCGCCACCCCGGAGGCCGTCGCCCTGGTCGCCGACGGCACCGCGTACCGCTACCGGGAGCTCGCCCGGCTGGTGGCGCACGCCGCCGCCGCGCTCACCCGGCACGGCGCCGGGCCCGGCACCCTGGTCGGCATCGCCCTGTCTCGTGGACGGGATCAACTCGTCGCGATGCTGGGCGTGTTGGCGGCGGGAGCGGCCTATCTGCCACTCGACCCCGAGTACCCCGCCGACCGGCTCGCCTTCCTGCGCGCCGACTCCGGCCTCACCCTGCGGATCACCCGCGAGCCGTCCGCGCCCGGCGACCTCGCCCCGGGTGACCTCGCGCCCACCGATACGGCCGCGCCCACCGATACGGCCGCGCCCACCGATGCGGCCGCGGACACCGAGGCCGACGCCGACCTGCCCACCGGCCCCTCACCCGAGCACCCCGCCTACGTCCTCTACACCTCCGGTTCCACCGGCACCCCCAAGGGCGTCGAGGTGCCGCACGGCGCGCTCGCCAACCTGCTCGGCAGCCTGCGCGACCACCTCGGCGCCCGCCCCGAGGACCGCTGGCTCGGCCTGACCTCGCTCTCCTTCGACATCTCCACCGTCGAACTGCTGCTGCCGCTCGTCACCGGCGGACGCGTCGTCCTCGCCCCCGAGGGCGCCCACCGCGACGGTCCCGCACTGCTCGACCTGATCGCCCGGGAGGGGGTGAGCCACGTCCAGGCCACGCCCAGCGGCTGGCGGGTCCTGCTGGAGGCGGGCCTCGCGGGGGCACTCCCCGGCGGCCTGACCGCACTCACCGGCGGCGAGGCCCTGCCCGCCCCGCTCGCCGCCGACCTCGCCGCCGCCACCGCCCGGCTGGTCAACGTCTACGGCCCCACCGAGACCACCGTCTGGTCCACCCTCGCCGAACCCGCCGCCCCCGACGGCCGGGTGAGCATCGGCGCACCGCTCGCCAACACCCGCGCCTACGTCCTCGACGAGCGGCTGCGACCCGTCCCGTACGGGCTGCCCGGCGAGCTGTACCTCGGCGGCGCGGGCGTCGCGCACGGCTACCGGGGCCGCCCGGGGCTGACCGCCCGCCGCTTCCTGCCCGACCCCTACGGCCCGCCCGGCGCCCGGATCTACCGCACCGGCGACCTCGTCCGGCGCCACCCGGGCGGCGGACTGGAGTTCGTCGGCCGCGCCGACACCCAGGTCAAGCTGCGCGGCCACCGCATCGAACTCGGCGAGATCGAGGCGCGGTTGGCCGGCCACCCGGCCGTCGCCCAGGCCGCCGCCACCCTGCACGGTCCCGACGGGGACCGCCGCCTCGCCGCCTACGTCGTCCCCGCCGGGACCGCCGCGCCCAGCTCCGAGGAGCTGCGTGCCCACCTCGCGGCCACCCTGCCGGCCGCCGTCCTGCCGGGCACGTACACCGTCCTCGACGCGTTCCCGCTCACCCCCAACGGCAAGCTGGACCGCGCCGCGCTGCCCGAACCGGCCGTCGAACGTGCCGTCGAGCGCGCCGGGTCGGCGGACCCGGGCGGTGCGGGGGAGGAGTCGGACACCGACCCGGACACCGTCGCCGTGCTCGCCGTCTGGCGCGAGGTGCTGCGGCTGGACGACCTCGGCCCCGACGAGGACTTCTTCGACCTCGGCGGCCACTCGCTGCTGATCACCGCGATCGCCGCCCGGATCCGCCAACAGCTCGGCGTGGCGGTCCCGTTGGACGTCTTCTTCGACACCCCCACCGCGCGCGGCGTCGCCGCCGCCGTCACCGACCTGCGTCAGGAGTGAACCCCGTGAACCCCGTGAGCCCTGTGAGCCCCGTGAACCCGGTGAGCAGCACCGAAGCCCCGTACCAGGTGGTCGTCAACGACGAGGAGCAGCACGCCCTCTGGCCCGCCGCCGCCCCGCTGCCCGCCGGCTGGCGCGCCGAGGGGTTCAGCGGCACCGAGGAGGAGTGCGCCGCCCACGTCGACCGCGTCTGGCCGGACATCCGTCCGCTCGGCCTGCGCCGCCGCCTCGCCGAGCGGACCGGTGGTGATGCCCGATGACCGCCCCCGCCGACCTCGCCCCCGTGCGCGCCCGCCTCGCCGAACTGGTCAGCGCCGCCACCGACGGGCAGCTCACCGTCGCCGAACTCCTCGCCTCCGAGGAGTCGTTGACCGCCCTCGGCGTCTCCTCGCTGGCCCTGCTGCGGCTCGCCGACAGCCTGGAGGAGGAGTTCGAGGTGCTGATCGACCTCGGCGACCCCGCCCTGCACGCCGAGGGCCTGACCGCCCTCGCCGCCCGTCTGTACGAGCACGCCGGATGAACGGAGCGACCACCGCCGCCGGCCCCGCCTCCGCAACGGTCCGCACCGCCCCCTCGGCCGTCCCCTTCACCGGAACCCGGGCCGGTCGCGCCCCGCTCACCTGGGGCCAGCGCGCCATCTGGCACGCCATCGGCCGCACCGCGCCCAACGACCACTACTTCAACCTCGGCCGGATCCTCCCGCTCGCCGACCGCGGCGCGCCCGTCGACGGGCCGCGGCTGGCGGCGGCCGTCGCCGCGCTGCTCGGCCGGCACGAGGCGCTGCGCACCCGGCTCGCCCTGGGCGAGGACGGCGAGCCCGGTCAACTCCTCTTCGCGGAAGGGGAGATCGCCGTCGAGGTGTACGAGGAACCCGACCCCGCGCGCACCGACCTGGCCGCCGAGGAGCTGCTGGCCGGGCTCACCGGACGGCGCTTCGACTACACGGGGGAGTGGCCCGTGCGCTTCGGCGCGGTGCGCTGCGGCGGGCGGATCACCCACGCCGTGTTCGCGCTGTGCCACCTCGCCGCGGACGGGCACGGCGCCGAGGTGCTGGTGCGCGACCTGCGGCTGCTGGTCCGGCGCGGCTCGGCCGGCCGGCCCGCCGCCGGTACCCCGTACGACCTCGCGCACGCGCAGGCCGGTCCGGCCGGGCGTCGCCGGGGCGCGGCGGCGCTGGCCCGCTGGGAGGCCGACCTGCGGCGGATGCCGCCGACGATGTTCGCCGAACCGGTGGCCGGGCCGCGCGCGCCCCGGTTCTGGACCGGGCGGCTGGTATCGGCGGCGCTGCCCCGGGCGGTGGACGCGCTCGCGGCCGTCCACCGGGTCAGCGGCTCGACCGTGCTGCTCGCCGCCGCGGCGGCCCTGGTCGCCGCCGACCGCGGCCACCCGTCGGCGGCCATCATGCCGATCGCCGGGAACCGGGCCGCCGCCGACCACCGCGAGCTGGTCAGCACGCTCTCCCAGGACGCCCTGGTCGTGCTCGACCTGCCGGAGGACCTCGACGGCGGAGCCGTCTTCACGGACCTGCTGCCCGCGGCGTGGCGGGCCGCCCTGGCCGGCTACCGGGCCGCCGCCTACGACCCGGTGGAGTGGGACGCGCTGCTCGCCCGGATCGCGCGGGAACGCGGCACCGAGGTGCACCCGTACTGCTGCTTCAACGACATGCGGCTGGTGGAACGGCCGTTGTCGGCCGCGCAGTTGCCGACGGCGGAGGAGCTGGACGGGCTGCGGCGGCGCACCGTGCTGGACTTCCCGGCCACCCAGGAGCTGGTGGCCTGCCGGTACTGCCTGCACCTCACCGGCGACGACTCGGCGCTCACCGTCACGCTCACCGCGGACACCGCCCACCTGCCGCCGGCGGCGATCCACGCCCACCTGCGGGCGATCGAGGAGGTGCTGGTCGCCTCGGCGGCCGGCGACCCGCCCCGGCTCGCGGCGCTGCCCGGGCTGCTGGACCGGTTCACCGACCGCGAGTTCACCGAGCACGGGTTCACCGAGCACGGGTTCACCGAGCACGGGCCCGCCGAGCACGCGCCCGCCGCCGAGCACCGGGACCCGGCCTCGTGACGGCGGCCGGCTCCGACGGCGTCCCGCGTCCGCTGGCCGCCGCCGAGGCGACCTCCTGCGTCCAGGGCGGCCGGCTCCGCTTCCGGCTCGGTGCCCGGGGCACCGCGGGCCGTCCGCTGCGCGGCCGGGTGGTCGTCACCGACGAGGTGAGCGGGGAGGTGCGGCTGAAGGCGGCCCTCACCGGCGTCACCCGGTGGGACCTCGACATCCCCGCGCACTGGCCGAGTTCGCTCTACCGGGCCAGCTTCCACGACGAGCGCCCCGAGCAGCCCGCGCCCGAGCGCGACGCCGAGCACGAGGTGTGGTTCGTCGTGCGCGCCGCCCGCCCCGGCGCCGGCCCCGGCACAGTGGTCTCGATCCCGTTCGCCACCTGGCGCGCCTACCACCGGGCCGGGCAGCCCGGCCGGGGCCTCTACTACGCCGAGCAGCCCGGTCGCGCCGCCCGGGTCCGGCTCGACGCCCCCGGCGGCGGACCGCCGCCCGAGCGCTGGGAGGAGCCGCTGCTGCGCTGGCTGCCCCGGGCGGGGTACCCGGTCGAGTACTGCTCGGGCCTCGACCTGGACGACCGCTCCTTCACCCGAACCCTGTCCCGCTACCGGCTGTTGGTGGTCAATGGGCACGACGAGTACTGGTCCGCCGGCATGCGCGACAGCGTGGAGGAGTTCGCCCGCCGGGGCGGCAACCTGGCGTTCTTCGCGGCCAATACGGCCTGGTGGCAGATCCGGATCGAGGAGGAGCCCGGCGGCGGTCGCTCGCTGGTCTGCCACCGCGACGCCGCCGCCGACCCCGTGACCGCCACCGACCCGCGCCGGGCCACCGTCGAGTGGTCCAGCTCCCCGGTGGAGCGGCCCGAGAACGCCATGACCGGTGTCAGCTTCCGCAACGGCGCCGGAGCCTGGGGCGACGGCATGGCGGTGATCGGCCGCGAGTCCTACACCGTGCGCTTCGCCGACCACTGGGTCTTCGAGGGCACCGGCCTGGCCGACGGCGACGGCTTCGCACGCGGCTCGCTCGGCTACGAGACGGACGCCGCCGAACTCGACTGGTCCGCCGGCGTGCCCCGGGCCACCGGGCGGGACGGCACACCGGGTTCCTTCGCCGTGCTCGCCACCGCCGACCTGCGGCACTGGCGCCGCCACGGACAGGGCGGCTGGGCGACCATGGGCGTGTTCCGGCTCGGCGCCGGCACCGTCTTCAACGCCGCCACCATCAACTGGGGTCGGGCGCTGGGTGATCCGGTGGTCGACCGGATCACCCGCAATGTGCTGGACCGGCTCGGCGGCGCCGCACCGGTGCCGCGCTGGCACACCGTCGGGCGGGCGGACGGCGTCCGCGCGCTCGCCGCCTGCGAGGGACTGCTGTTCGCGGTGGCCGCCGACGGCACCACGCTGCTGCACCGGGAGCCGTCCGACCAGAACCTGCCGTGGACGCCGTGCCCGTCGGCTGAGGGCCCGTCGGCCGAGGGCCCGCCGCCGAGGATCCGCTGCCTCACCGCACCGCGCGAGGCCGCCGGCCCGATCCCGCTGGCGCTGCTCGCCGTCACGGAGGACGACCGCCTCCTCGCCCGCGACCCCGTCCCCGGCCCGGCCCCCTGGACCCCCGTCGGCCGCACCCCGCCCGGCACGGCCGCCCTCGCGATGTGCGACGGCACGCTGTTCGCCGTCACCCCGCACGACGACACCCTGCACCACCGCCCCGCCACCGACCCGAACGCGCCCTGGCACCCCCTGTGCCGCGCGGGGGCCGCCACCGCCCTCACCGTCCTGGGCGGCCGGCTGCACGCCACCACCCCCGCCGGCCTCACCACCCGCCCGCCGACCACCACCCCGGACCCGCCCTTCACCCCCGCCACCCCGTTCCCCCCGACCCGCACCCTCACCTCCTACGCCGGCCGCCTCCTCTCGACCACCCCCACCGGCCACCTCCTCACCCACCCCGGGCCGGGGCCGTCCGGTACGGTGAGGGCGGACGAGAGGAGGGGCGGGGCGGATGTCCACAGTGCCCGGGGACGACGGTCTGAGTGCGGATGAGGCGGTCCGTGCGATGCTGCTCCTCATGCCGAGGGTGGCGGCGCGGTTGAAGCGCACGCCGTTGCCCGAGCGGTTGCGTTCGGCGAATCTGGCGCCCCGGCACCTGTCGATGCTGTCCTATCTGGTGTTCGACGGGCCGATGCCGGTGAACCAGTTGGCGGCGCGCCTCGAGGTGGCGCCGACCACGGTGAGTCTGATGGTGAGCGACCTCAGTCGGCAGGGTGTGGTGGAGCGCAAGGCCGATCCGGCGGACCGTCGCCGCACGATCGTGGCCATCACGGAGGAGCCGGAGACCAGGGCCGCGATCGAAGGCTGGCTGGCCAACGGCGCGGCCTCCTGGCGCAGCGCCTTCGAGCCGCTGGCGCCCGAGGAACGGGCCCTGTTCGTCCGCACCATCGAGGCCTACGAGAACGGCGCCTCCGGCGCCCACGACTGAACCACCCCCGCGACCGGACCGCCCCCGCGACCACCACGCGGTTCGTCGGGCGCGTCCGGGCAACGGGTCCTGGCACGGGACGGCGCGGTGGACGCCGGCGCCGCCCGCCACCCGCACCCCGGGTGGCGGGCACCGCCGCGTGGCGGGTCAGTCCGCCGGCAGGTGCGCGAGCATCCGCTCCATGCCGCCGATCCAGTTGGCCCGCAGCGCCGTGATGGCGCCCGGCAGGTCGTCCGCCAGGAGCTGGCGGGCGATCTCGCAGTGCTCCTCCGACTCGCGGGCCACCGGCTCGTCCTCGGCGACGACCAGGTTCTCGTAGCGCCGCATTCCGGCCTTGACCCGGGTGAGCAGGTCCAGCAGCCGCTCGTTGGCGCAGCCGCTGAGCAGCAGGCCGTGCCACTCGTCGTCGCGCCGGTCGACGGTGGAGTGCGCGGCCACCTGGTCGGGGAAGCCCTGGGCGAGGTCCAGCAGCCGGGGCGCGATGGTCCGCAGGTGCTCCGGGTCGGAGGACTCCAGCGCCAGCGCCTCCAGGGCCGCGACGATGGCGACCAGTTCGCGGAACTCCTTGCGGCTGACCGGCGCGAAACGGAAGCCCCGGCCCTGGCTGCTCTCCAGCACGCCCTCGCCCGCCAGCGCGATCAGGGCCTCCCGCAGCGGGGTGCGGCTGACGCCGAGCTCGGCGGCCAGGACGGCCTCGTTGACGTCGGTTCCCGCCGCGAACTCGCCGCGGGTGAGGCGGTCCATCAGCTCGTCGCGGATCTGCTCGCGCAGCGGACGGCGCTCGATCGCCATCGCGTCCCCCTGACTTCCGGATTGAGGCCCACCTCTTGACCCCCTCCAGTGTACTGCACTATGCATTTTGAATACAAAATGCGGAACGAGATGGAGACGGGGTGGCCGACCCCGGGAAAGGGGCATGGCATGGGCCTGACACGGTTACCGGGTCTGCTGTTCGGCGGCGACTACAACCCCGAGCAGTGGCCCGAGGAGGTGTGGCGGGAGGACGTCCGGCTGATGGCCGAGGCCGGCGTCAACCTGGTCACGGTCGCGGTCTTCTCCTGGTCCCGGCTCGAACCCGGGCCCGGCCGCTACGAGTTCGACTGGCTCGACCGGGTGCTCGACCTGCTCCACGCCAACGGCATCGCCGTCGACCTCGCCACCGCGACCGCCACCCCGCCGCCCTGGCTGGTCCGCGCCCACCCGGAGATCCAGCCCGTCGACGCCGCCGGCACCCGGCTGGAGTTCGGCTCGCGCCAGGGCTACTGCCCCTCCTCCCCGGTGTTCCGCGCCGCCACCGTCCGCCTCGCCCGGGCGATGGCCGAGCGCTACCGCGAGCACCCGGCGCTGGCGATGTGGCACGTCAGCAACGAGTACGCCGACCACACCGCCGAGTGCTTCTGCGCGGAGTCCGCCCGAGACTTCCGACGCTGGCTCCAGGACCGCCACCGCTCCCTGGACGGCCTCAACGCCGCCTGGGGGACGTCCTGCTGGGGCCAGCACTACACCGACTGGACGCAGGTCGAGCCGCCCCGCAAGGCCCCGGGGCCGGTCAACCCGGCCCAGCTGCTGGACTGGCGGCGGTTCTCCAGCGACGCGCTGCTCGCCTGCTTCGAGGCCGAGCGCGCCGTCCTCAAGGAGGTCACCCCGGACATCCCGGTGACCACCAACTTCATGAGCGTGCTACGCGACCTGGACTACTGGACGTGGGCCGCCGGCGAGGACGTCGTCACCGACGACGCCTACCCGGACCCGGCCGACCCGCGCGCCGCGGTCAAGGCCGCGCTCAGCTACGACCTGATGCGCTCGCTGAAGCGCCAGCCCTGGCTGCTCCTGGAGTCCGCGCCGAGCGCCGTCAGCTGGCGCGCGGTCAACGTCCCCAAGGACCCGGGGGTGATGCGCCTGCACAGCCTGCAGGCGCTCGCCCACGGCTCGGACGGCGTGATGTTCTTCCAGTGGCGCCAGGCCAGGTACGGCCCGGAGAAGTTCCACTCGGCGATGCTCCCGCACGGCGGCACCGCCACCCGCCGGTGGCGCGAGACGCTCGCCCTCGGCGCGGACGTCCGGCGGCTCGCCGAGGTGGCCGGCACCGACACCCGGGCCGAGGTCGCGCTGCTGCTCGACTGGGACAGCTGGTGGGGCCTGGAGGCACCCGAGTCGATGCCCTCCGACCGGCTGCGGCTGCACGAGCTGCTGCTCTCCTGGTACGCGCCGCTGCACGCCCGTGGCGTCGCCGTCGACCTGGCCCCGCCGGGGCGCGACCTCGCCGGCTACCGGCTGGTGATCGCCCCCAACCTCTACCTCTGCACCGCCGAGCACGCCGCCGCGCTGGCCGGCTTCCCCGGGCGGCTGGTGGTCGGCCCGTTCAGCGGCGTGGTCGACGCCGCCGACCGGGTGCACGAGGGCGGCGCGCCCGGGCCGCTGCGCGAACTGCTCGGGGTGAGCGTCGAGGAGTGGCGCCCACTGCCCGACGGCGTCACCCAGGAGGTCGTCACAGCGGACGGGACCGCGCTGACCGCCCGCACCTGGACCGAGTGGCTGGACACCTCCGGGGCCACCGAGGTCCTGGCCCGCTACCGGGGCGGCCCGCTGGACGGGCGCCCGGCCGTCACCCGGCGCGGCACCGCCACCTATCTCGGCTGCCTGCCCGAGGACCCGGCCCCGCTGCTGGACGAGCTGCTGGCCGACGCCGGGATCACCGGCGTCACCGGGCCGGGCCTGCCCGCCGGCGTCGAGGCCTGCCGCCGCGGCCCCTACCTCTTCCTGCTCAACCACGGCACCCGGCCCGCCACGGTCCCGCTTCCCGTGGAGACCGGCTTCACCGACCTGCTGACCGGCCGTCCGCTGCCCGGCGGCCCGGTGACCGTCGCACCGCGCGACGCCGTGGTCCTGAAACCCCGACCGACGCCCTGAGGAGTGTGCGTGTCCCACCCCTACATCCCCAACGCGGGGCCCGAGACGCGGGCGGCGATGCTCGCCGAGATCGGCGCCCCCGACGTCGCGGAGTTCTACCGCGACATCCCCGCCGACCTGCGCCTGGACCGTCCGCTCGACCTCCCCGAGCCGTTCGCCGACGAGCAGGGCCTGACCCGGCACGTGCGCGGCCTGCTGGCGCGCAACACCGACCCGGCCGCGCTGCTGAGCTTCCTCGGCCACGGCTGCTACCCGCACTACGTGCCCGCGGTCTGCGACGAGGTCAACGGCCGCGGCGAGTTCCTCACCGCCTACGCGGGCGAGCCCTACGAGGACCACGGCCGCTTCCAGGCGCTCTTCGAGTACGTCTCGATGATGGCCGAACTGCTGGAGATGGACGTCGTCAACGTGCCCACCTACGACGGCTACCAGGCCGCCGGCACCGCCCTGCGGATGGCCGCGCGCCGCACCGGCCGCTCCAGGGTAATGGTCGGCGCGGCGATCGCGGCCGACAAGCTCGCCAAGATCCGCGACTACCTCGCCCCGGACATCGAGGTGCTGCTCGCCCCGGTGGCCGACTCCGGGGAAACGGGCGAGGTGCGGCTCGACGACACCTTCGCCGCCCTCTACCTGGAGACGCCCACCGTGCACGGCGTCGTCGAGACCCGCGGGCGCGAACTCGCCGACCTGGCGCACGGCGTCGGCGCCCTGCTGGTGGTCGGCACCGACCCGATCACGCTCGGCGTGCTCGCCCCGCCCGCCTCCTGGGGCGCCGACCTGGTCTGCGGGGACATCCAGTCGCTCGGCATGCACCCCCAGTACGGCGGCGGCCAGGCCGGGTTCATCGCGAGCCACGACGACGAGCGGCTGGTCGCCGAGTTCCCGTCCCGGCTGTTCGGCATCGCCCCGACCGCGGTCCCCGGCGAGTACGGCTTCGGCGACGTCTCCTACGACCGCACCTCCTTCGCGCTGCGCGAGGAGGGCAAGGAGTGGGTGGGCACCGCCGCCGCCCTGTGGGGCATCACCGCCGGCGTCTACCTGGCGCTGATGGGCCCGCAGGGCATGCGCGAGATCGGCGAGACGATCCTCGCCCGCACCCGGTACGCGATGCGTGCGCTGGCCGCCGCCGGAGCCGTGGTGCGCCACCAGGAGGCCCTGCACTTCCGGGAGTTCGCCATCGAGGTGCCGGACGCCTGGGCGCTGCTCGCCGCCCTGCGCGGCCGCGGCATCCTCGGCGGGGTGCCGCTCGGGCCCCGGGAGGTGCTGGTCTGCGTCACCGAACAGCACTCCGTCGCCGACATCGACACCCTCGCGGCCGCCGTCGCCGAGGCCCTCACCGCTCCCGGAGGCACCGAGTGAGCACGCACGGAGCACCCGAACCGTTCGCCGCCCTGCCGGTGGCCCCCAAGCCCGGCCTGCGCCGCTTCCACCAGGCCCGCTGGGACGAGGAGATCGTCTTCGAACTGTCCCGGCCCGGCCGCCGCGGCGTGGGCGTGCCCGCCCCGGACGCGCCGCTCGTCGAGCTGCCCGAGGGCGTCGCCCGCCGCACCCCGCCCGCGCTGCCCGAACTCTCCCAGAACCAGGTGCTCCGGCACTACCTGCGGCTCTCCCAGGAGACCCTCGGCGCGGACTTCAACATCGACGTCGGCCAGGGCACCTGCACCATGAAGTACAGCCCCAAGGTCAACGACTCCTTCGCCCGTGACCCGCGCGTCGCCGCCCTGCACCCGCTGCAGCCCGAGTCCACCGTGCAGGGCGTGCTGGAGATCTACTGGCGGCTGGAGCAGATCCTCAAGGAGGTCTCCGGCATGGCCCGGGTCTCCCTGCAGCCCGGCGCCGGCTCCGCCGCGATCTACGCCAACATCGCGATGATCCGCGCTTTCCACGCCGCCCGCGGCGAGGGGGAACGGCGCGACCAGGTGATCACCACGATGTTCTCGCACCCCTCGAACGCGGCCTGCGCCAAGGTCGCCGGCTACGAGGTGATCACCCTGATGCCGGACGCCGAGGGCAACCCCGACATCGAGGCGCTGCGCGCCGCCGTCGGCCCGCGCACCGCCGCACTGATGATCACCAACCCGGAGGACACCGGGATCTTCAACCCGCGGATCCGCGAGTTCGTCGACCTGGTGCACGCGGCGGGCGGCCTGGCCTGCTACGACCAGGCCAACGCCAACGGCATCCTCGGCATCACCCGGGCCCGGGAGGCGGGCTTCGACCTGTGCCACTTCAACCTGCACAAGACCTTCTCCACCCCGCACGCCTGCGGCGGTCCGGCGGCCGGGGCGTGCGGCGTCTCCGCGGCGCTGGTGCCGTTCCTGCCCGGGCCGGTGGTCGACCAGGCGGGCGAGTCCTTCACGCTCACCGTCCCGGAGCGCTCGGTCGGCAAGATCCGGCCCTTCCTCGGCGTCACGCCCAACGTGGTGCGCGCCTACGCCTGGGTGATGGCGCTCGGCGCGCGGGGTCTGCGCGAGGTCGCCGAGACGGCCGTGCTCAACAACAACTACCTGCTGGCCAAGGTCGCCCGGATCCCCGGCGCCGGCGTGCCGTGGGCCGAGCGCCGGCGGGTCGAACAGGTCCGCTACTCCTGGCAGCGGCTGACCGAGGAGACCGGCGTGCACTCGGAGGAGATCGGCGTCCGGGCGGCGGACTTCGGCGTGCACTACTGGACCAGCCACCACCCCTACGTGGTGCCCGAGCCGTTCACCCTGGAGCCGACCGAGTCCTACTCCCGGGAGGACCTCGACGAGTACGCGGCGATCCTCGCCCACGTCGCCGACGAGGCCCGCAAGGACCCGGAGTTCGTCCGCGGCGCGCCCTACCGGCAGAGCGTGCACCGGATCGACCCGGCGACGCTGGACGACCCGGCGCAGTGGGCGCCCAGCTGGCGCGCGTACCTGCGCAAGCACGGCGCGAAGCGGCCCGGATGATCGTCGGCCTGATTGTGAACCCGGTCGCGGGCCTCGGCGGCGCCGTCGCCCTCAAAGGCAGCGACGGGGCGGAGGTCCAGGCCAGGGCGCTCGCGCTGGGCGCCGTCCCGCGGGCCCGGGCGCGCGCCGCCGCCGCCCTGCGCGCCCTGCGCGCCCGCCGCCCGGAGGTCCTGGTGCGCACCGTGGCCGGGCCGATGGGGGAGGAGAGCGCGCTCGCGGCGGGCGTGCGGTACCAACTCGCCCACCGGCCGCCCGCGTCGGGCACGGGCGCGGCCGACACCCGGGCGGCGGTGGCGGCGCTCGGCGTGGTGGACCTGCTGCTGTTCGCGGGCGGCGACGGCACGGCGCGCGACGTCCTGGACGCCGGCCCGCGCCCGCCGGTGCTCGGCGTGCCGGCCGGGGTGAAGGTCTACTCGGGCTGCTTCGCGGTGAGCCCGGCCGCGGCGGGCGCGGGCGCCGCCGCCTTCGACGGGCGGACCGTCGAGGCGGAGGTGGTCGACCTCGACGAGGAGGAGCACCGCGCGGGCGGCCCCGGCGTCCGGCTGTACGGGACCGTGCGGGTGCCGGCCGGTCGGGTGCGGCTGAGCGGGCGCAAGACCGGCTCCTCGGCGGCGCCGCCCGGCTCGGCGGAGTCCATCGCCCGGGCGGTGGTGGCGGCCATGCGGCCCGGCACCGCGTACGCGCTCGGGCCCGGCGCGACCACCCTGGCCGTCGGGCGGGCGCTCGGGCTGGAGCTGACGCCGCTGGGCGTGGACGTCGTGCGGGACGGCGCCGTGCTCGCCCGGGACGTCACGGAGCAGCGGCTGCTCACCCTTGCCATGTCACACGTGACGCAGGGCGTGCTGTCGGTGATCGGCGGCCAGGGCTTCGTGATCGGGCGCGGCAACCAGCAGTTCAGCCCCCGGGTGCTGGACGCGCTCGCCGGGGTCACCGTGCTCGCCACCCAGCAGAAGCTCGCCGCGCTCGGCGGGAGACCGCTGCTGGTGGACAGCGGCGACCCGATGGCCGACGCCGCGCTCGCCGGCCACGTCCGGGTGGTCACCGGACACCGTGAATCCGTGCTGTACCGCATCCAGTCGGCAAGTGAGGAGCTCCCATGAACGGCACCAACGGCACCAACGGCACGACCAGCATCCCTGGCACGACCGGCGCCCCCGGCACGACGGGCACCGGAACCCTGCGCAACAAGGTCGCCGTCGTCACCGGCGGTGCCTCCGGCATCGGCCGGGCCACCGCCCGGCTGTTCGCCGCCGAGGGCGCGGCGGTGGTGGTCGCCGACCTCGCGGACGCGGGCGAGGTCGTCCGCGAGATCGAGGCGGCCGGCGGCCGGGCGGTCGCGGTGCGCGCCGACGTCTCCTCCGAGACCGACTGCGAACGGATCGTCACCATCGCCGTCGAGACCTTCGGCGCCCTGCACGTCCTGTTCAACAACGCCGGCATCATCCGCCGCCAGACGGCGCTGGAGATCTCCGCCGAGGACTGGGACCGGGTGATGGCCGTCAACGTCCGCTCGGTCTACCTGATGTGCCGCTTCGCCGTCCCGGCGATGACGCAGGGCGGCTCGATCGTCAACACCGGCTCCGGCTGGGGGTTGAAGGGCGGCGGCAACGCGCTCTCCTACTGCGCCTCCAAGGCCGCGGTCGTCAACATGACCCGGGCCCTGGCGATCGACCACGCCGCCGCGGGCATCCGGGTCAACTCGGTCAACCCGGGCGACACCATGACGCCGATGCTCCGCGACGAGGCGCGCCAGCTCCGGGAGGAGTGGGCGGTCTTCGAGAAGGACGCCGCCGACCGGCCGATGGGCCGGGCCGGCTCGCCCGAGGAGATCGCCGCCGCGGTGCTGTTCCTGGCCGGTGACGCCAGCAGCTACATGACCGGCTCCGCCCTCGTCGTCGACGGCGGCGGCCTCGCCTGACCTGCGCGCCCGTCGTTCCCCCACCCTCATTTCCCTCACGAAAGCCCAGGAGGCACCCGTTGTCCGCTTTCACGAGAAGGTCAGCCCTGGTCGCCGCGGCGATCGCCCTGACCACCGTATCCGCCTGCAGTGGCAGCGGCTCCGGGGGCGTCGCCGGCGGCGGTGACCCGGCCGACGGCGGCAAGGTCACCCTGCGCTGGTCCACCTGGGGCTCGGCCGAGGACACGGCGGTCTTCAAGGCCTTCACCGACGAGTTCGCCAAGAAGCACCCGAACATCACCCTCAAACTGGAGCAGGTCGCCTCCTACGACGACTACCAGCCGAAGCTGCTCACCCAGCTCACCTCCGGGACCGCCCCCGACGTCTTCTACGTCGGCGACGACTACATCGGCAAGCTCGTCGCCGACGGCGTGCTCGCCCCGCTCGACGACAAGCTCGCCGGACCGGACAGCCGCAGCAAGCCCGCCGACTTCTTCGAGGGCATCTATGGCGGCGCCAAGAAGGACGGCGTCACCTACGGCGTCCCCAACGACACCAACCCCGAGGTGCTCTGGTTCGACAAGAAGGCCCTGGCCGCGGCCGGCATCACCGAGGACCCTGCCGCGCTCGACGAGGCCGGCCAGTGGACCATGGCCAAGTACCTCGAGATGAACGCCAGGCTCAAGGCCGCCGGCCTGACCGGCTCGATCTTCTGGAACTGGTACGGCGCCAACTACAGCGTGGTCAACGGCTTCGGCGGCAAGGTCTGGGACGGCGGGAAGTTCGCCGCGACCAGCGACCCGAAGACCCGCCAGGCGCTCAAGACCCTTGCCGACGGTTACCGGGACAAGACCTTCGCCTCCGCCGACCTGCTGCCCGAGGGCAACGGCGCGGCCACCCAGTTCGTCAAGCACAAGGCCGGCTTCTACGCCGGCGGCCGCTGGGTGATCGAGGGCATCGACAAGGGCGGCGACCGCGCGAACTACGACATCGTGCCGTTCCCGTCCGAGTCCGGCCGGCCGATCCCGGGCGCCGTGGCCGCCTCCTACCTGGCCATCAACAAGGACAGCAAGCGCCAGAAGGAGGCCTTCACCTTCCTGACCGAGTTCGTCAGCAAGGAGGGCCAGCAACTGCGGCTCAAGGGCGGCAGCGGCGTGCCGTCCGTCCGTGGCGCCGAGAACCTGGTGACCGACGGCAACTACCCGCCGCACGCCCGGACCTTCCTGGACGTGCGCGACCGGGGCTTCGCCAACTACCCGGACGAGGTCGCCGTCCCCGGCCTGACCAAGGCGATCAACGACCAGCTGATGAGGATCTGGGAGGGCAAGGTCGGCTTCGACGAGGGCCTGAGCCGGCTGCAGACCCTGGTCGACGACATGAAGGGCAAGCAGGGGTGAGCGCCGTCACCCAGGCGACCGACCGGCGGCGGCGCAAGCGCTCCGCCGCCGGGCCGGCCCCCGCCGTCCCCGCCGCCCCCGCCTCGCACGGCGGCCGCGAGCCGCTCTGGCGCCGCCGCGACCGCCGCTGGGCGCTGCTCTTCCTCGCCCCCCAACTGCTCGGGCTGCTGGTCTTCCTGGTCGGCCCGCTCGGCTTCGCCGTCGTCCTGTCCTTCATGCGCTGGGACGGCCTCGGCGACGCCACCTGGGTCGGCCTGGACAACTTCCGCGCCCAGCTGACCGACCCGGAGTTCGGCCGCGCCGTGTGGAACACCGTCAAGATCGGCCTGATCACCGTGCCCGGCGGCCTCGCCCTCGCCCTGCTGATCGCCCTCGCCCTGCACGGCGTGCGCGGACGCACCGCGTACCGGATGGTCTACTTCCTGCCCGTCGTCACCAGCTCGGTCGCGGTCTCGGTGATCTGGCAGATGATCCTCGGCGGCGGCACCGACGGCATCCTCAACGGCACCGTCCACGACCTGTTCGGCCTCACCCTGCCGGACTGGCTGGCCGACCCGGACTGGGTGGTGGTCGCCGTGGCGGTGGTGACGATCTGGTCCTCGCTCGGGCTCAACGTCGTCATCTTCCTGGCCGGCCTCGCCACCATCCCCACCAACCTGCTGGAGGCCGCCCGGATCGACGGCGCCGGGCCGTGGCAGACCCTGCGCTCGGTCACCCTGCCGCTGCTCTCGCCCACCGTCTTCTTCACCGTGGTGGTGTCCGTGATCAGCTCGTTCCAGGCCTTCGACCTCGTCTACGTCCTGGTCAACCCGGACCACAACGAGGGCGCCCAGACCATCGTCTACAAGGTCTACCAGCAGGGCTTCCGGGAGTTCCACTTCGGCCTGTCCAGCGCCGCCGCGCTGCTCCTGCTGCTGCTCACCCTGATCGTCACGGCGGTCCAGTTCCAGGCGCAGAAGCGCCTGGTCCACTACGAGTCCTGAGGCGCCGCCATGACCGTCCGCCACACCACCGCCCCCCGGCAGCTGCTCCTGCACACCGGGCTCGTCCTCGGCGGCCTGCTGATGCTGTTCCCGTTCGTCTGGATGGTGCTGACCTCCTTCAAGGGCGTCGGCCAGATGATCAACGAGCCGCTGTCCTGGCTGCCCTCGCCCTGGCGCACCCGCAACTACCCCGACGTGCTGCGCGAGGTGCCGATCGGGCGGGCCTACTGGAACAGCATGTACATCGCGGCGATCACCGTCGCCGCCACCCTGCTCACCGGCGCCATGGCCGCCTACGCCTTCGCCCGCATCCCGTTCCGCGGCTCCGGACCGCTGTTCGGCCTCTTCCTGGCCACCCAGATGGTCCCGGCCCAGGTCACCATCGTGCCGCTGTACATCATGCTGGCCAAGCTCCAGCTGATCGACTCCCACCTGGCGCTGATCCTGCCCGCGATCGCCAACCCCTTCGCGGTCTTCCTGCTGCGCCAGTTCATCCGGGCCGTCCCGGTCGAACTGGAGGAGGCCGCCCGGATCGACGGCGCCGGCCGCTGGACGATCTTCTGGCGGATCGTCCTGCCCAACATCCGGCCCGGCTTGTGGACGCTCGGCATCATCGTCTTCCTGGCCAGCTGGAACAGCTACTTCTTCCCGCTGGTGTTCCTCAACTCCTCGGAGCTGTTCACCGTCCCGCTGCTGCTCGACTCCTTCAACTCCCAGCGCGGCGGCATCGACTACGGACTCACCGCGGCGCTCTCCGCGATGACCGTGGTGCCGATGCTGATCGCCTTCCTGATCGGGCAGCGCAAGATCCTCGACAGCATGGCCTCCTCGGGCCTGGGAGGGCGCTGATGTCCCCGTCACCCCGGGTCGAACTCGACCTCGTCGAACGGCCGTTCACCGAACGCGGCGCCCGCCTGCTGGTCACCGCCGAACCGGAGCGGGACGGCGGCCTGCGGGTCGCCCGGGCCGCGTACGAGACCCCGCTCGCCGCCACCACCGAACTCACCGGGCTGCGCGTGCACGACGCCGCCGGGCGCCCGCTGCCCGTCGTCCGGGCCACGCCCGTCGAGGTCGCTCTTGCCGGCGGGGTGTCGCTGCTGTTCGCCGACGCCGCCACCCTGGTGCTCACCGGGCACGGCGCGCGGGCGTCCTGGCGGCTGCCGGACGGCACCGCGCGCACCCTCGCGCTCGACGGCTGCCACGTGCTGGCCGGCCCGCCGGGGCGGTGGTCCGCCCCCGCCGTTCGGGCCGCCGCCGAGGCCCGCTGGGCCGACTGGTTCGCCCGGATGCCGGCCGTGCGCCCCGACCTCGCCGAGCGCGCCCGGATGGCCTGGTGGACGCTGGCCGTCAACCTGCTGCCGATCGCCGGACGGGAGGGCCTCGTCCCGTCCAAGTACGGCTACGTCGGCGTCTGGAACTGGGACGCCCTGTTCCACGCCGTCGCGCTGCGCCACGGCGACCCGGCGCTCGCCCGCGACCAGATCCTGCTCGTCCTGGACCACCAGCTGCCCGACGGCCGGCTGCCCGACGTGGTGCACGACCACGGCGTGCTCGCCGACACCACCGACCTGCCGCGCGCCGACCACGCCCGCCTCGCGGAGCACGTCGGCAGCGCCAACGGCGCGCGCCCCGAGCGCGCGCCGGTCCCGGTCACCAAACCGCCCCTGGCCGCCTGGGCCGTCTGGAAGGTCCACGAGACCGCCCCGGACCTCCCCTTCCTCGCCGCCGCCTACCCGCGGCTGGTGCGCGCGCACACGTGGTGGTTCGCCGCCTCCGACCCGGACGGCGACGGCCTGCCCGAGTACCTGCACCCCTACTCCTCCGGCCTGGACGACAGCCCGGTCTGGGACCACGGGCCGCGCGCCGAGCCTCCCGACCTCAACTCCTACCTCGTCCTGGAGGCCGACCGGCTGGCCGACATCGCGGCCGTCCTCGGCCGCCGGGCCGAGGCCGCCCGCTGGCGCGAACGGGCCGCCGCCCACGCCCGGCTGCTGGTCGAACGGCGCTGGGACGGCGCCCGCTTCACCACCCTGGCGGGCGGATCGCCGGTGTCCGTGCGCACCGCGCTCGACCTGATGCCGCTGTTCAGCGGCCGGCTGCCGGCCGGGATCGCCGCCGCCCTGGAGCGGACCCTGCGCTCACCCTCCTTCTGGGGCGGGCGGCCGGTGCCGACCGTGGCCTTCGACGACCCCGCCTTCGACCCGGAGGCGATGTGGCGCGGCCCGGTCTGGCTTAACGTCAACTACCTGCTGGCCGAGGGCCTGGAGCGCTCCGGCTTCCCGGGGACGGCCGCCGAGCTGCGCGAGCGCACCCTCGCCATGGTCCGGGACGGGGGTGGCCTCTACGAGTACTGGAACCCGCTGACCGGCGCCCGCGCGCGCCGTGCGACCTCCGGCTTCGGCTGGTCCGCGGCGCTCTTCCTGGACCTCGCCAGGATCGTCGGATAGTACGACTGTCCCTTTCTCCCTTCATCACCTGACGTACCCTCACTAACCTTCCCCCCGGACGGAGGCCCACCACCACAGAGATGGAGCACCGACCATGCGACCGACCATGCGACCGACCGCGCGACCGACCGCGCGAACCCTGTTCAGGACCACCCTCGTCGTCCTCCTGACCACCCTGCTCGCCGCCGCCGCGGCACTGACCGCCGCCGCCCCGGCCGGCGCCGTCGTCGGCGGCACGGCGGCGGGCGCCGGCCAGACCCCCTACCTCGTCTCCCTTGCGCGCGGCTCGCACTTCTGCGGCGGCGCCCTCCTCGACCCCGGCACGATCGTCACCGCCGCCCACTGCGTCAAAGGCGTGAGCGCCGACGCCCTGACCGTGCGCGCGGGCAGCCTCCAGCACGCCTCCGGCGGCGTCCGCGCCAAGGCCGCCTCCGTCCTGCTGCACCCCTCCTACGACCCGGCGACGCTCGACTACGACCTCGCCCTGGTGCGCCTCGCGGCCCCGCTCGGCGGCAGCGGCGTCGCCGCGGTCCCGCTGCCGGCCCGGGACAGCGACCCGGCGGCCGGCGGCGCCCAGGTCTCCGGCTGGGGCGCGACCGCCCAGGACGGCCCGCTGTCCGCGTCCGCCCGCATCGCCGCCGTCCCCCTCATCACCCGCGACAAGTGCCGCACCGAGTACGGGCCCGCCAACGTCACCGACCGGATGATCTGTGCCGGGGAGGACGCCGGCGGCAAGGACGCCTGCCAGGGCGACAGCGGCGGCCCGCTCGTCGCCGGCGGCGTCCTGGTCGGCGTGGTCTCCTGGGGCCTGGGCTGCGGCCGCCCCGGCTACGCCGGCGTCTACACCCGGATCGGCGCGCTGCGCTCCTGGATCGACTCCCACCGCGGCGGCTGACCCGCCCGGAAACCCGTTGCGCGGACGGCGGAGGGCCGGTGATGATCCGTGGCATGAGCGCCGACCCCGTCCTGCACCCCTACCCCAAGATCTCGGCGCGCGGCGGCGTCGCCGCCTCCGGCGCCCGCGGCTGGGTCGCGGCGGAGAAGGTGCACGGCGCGCACTTCGCCGTCGTCTGCGACCGGGAGGGCGTGCGGCCCGCGAAACGGCGCGAACTCCTCGGCGGCGACGCGCTCGACGACTTCTTCGGCGTCAGCCGGATCTGGCCCGCGCTCGCCGTCGCGGCGGCCCGCCTCGCGGCGGCGGTGCGCGAGGGCTCCGGCCCCGCCGCCGTGGTGACCGTCTACGGCGAACTCGCCGGCGGCGGCTACCCGCACCCGGAGGTGCCCGCCGCCGACGGCGTCCAGCCGGTGCAGACCGGCGTCTGGTACGCGCCGGGGCTGCACTGGCTGCTCTTCGACGCCACCGTGGAGACGGCCGACGGCCGATGCTGGCTCGCCGACCGCGTCCTGCGCGAGGCCGCGACCGCCGCCGGGCTGACCTGCGTCCCCGCCCTCGGCCACGGCGCCCTGACCGCGCTCCAGGAGCTGCCCGCCACCTTCCCCAGCCGTGTCCCCGCGCTGTTCGGCCTGCCCGGGCTGCCCGGCAACCTCGCCGAGGGCTACGTCCTCAAACCGGCCGGTCCCTGGCCGCCCGAGGCCGGTCCCCGGCCGCTGCTGAAGGTCAAGCAGCCGGCCTTCGCCGAGGACGAGCGCTTCGACGGCTCCCGCCCCTACCTGCCGCCACCGGACGGCGCGGCCGGCGTCCCCGCCTGGCTCCTCGTCCAGGCCGCCGCCCTGCTCACCCCCACCCGCGCGGCCGCCGCCGTCAGCAAGCTCGGCCCCCGCACCCCGCCGGACGCCGTCGCCGCCGAGATCGCCCACGACGTCGCCGCCGAACTCGCCGAAGCCCTCGGCGGCCTCCCCGCCCCCACCCGTCTCGCCCTCCGGCGCGCCCTCACCCCCGCCGCCACCGCCCTCGCCCACTTCGACGCCGAGGACCGCCGCACCGCCTGAGCGGCACCGCCTGCCCCGGCGGCCTCCCCACCATCCAGCACCTCCTCGCCGGCCCGGTGCCGAGGACCGGCCCATCGCCGCGCGCGTCGAGCCTCGGCATCCGGGGCTCCACGGCGCGCGTGTGGCCCCGGCGTCGGAGGCCGGGCCGGGAGCACGGTCGAGGAGCCTGGCGGCGCTCGGGAGCAGGAAGTCGGCGGGGCCGGCTTCTGAATCCGCGCCCCGGTCCGCTTCGGCGGGGCGGACCGGGGCGACGGCGGCGGTTCGGGGCGGGCGGGCGCGTCAGGCCCGGGTGGCCTCCGCGTCCTTCCGCTGCGGCGCCGCCGGGGGGCGGGTGGCCGTGAAGACCAGGCGGCCGGCGGGGAGGATGAGCGCGGCCGGGGCGGCCAGCAGGTAGAGGCCCGCGGCGGCCAGCAGGCCGGTCGCGGCGGAGCGGATCGGCGGGTGGCCGCCGTCCAGCAGACCGAAGTAGACGGTGCCGAGCAGCGCCACGCCGGAGGCGGCACCGATCTGGATGGCCGTGTTGACCAGTCCGGCCGCGGCGCCCACGTGGTGGCCCGGGGTCTTCGCCAGGACGGTGGCGATCAGCACGCCCGAGGTCATCGACATGCCGACGCCGCTGATCAGCAGACCGGGGATCAGCTGCCAGGAGTGCAGCCCGGTGCCGTAGCGGACCACCGCGAGGGCGGTGAGACCCAGGCCGAGGGCCAGTACCAGGCAGCCGAGCACCGCGAGCGGCCGGCCGAGCTGCCGGAGTCTGGTGGCGAAGGGGGAGAAGAGGCCGACGCCGACGGCGGCCGGCACCAGGGTGAGCGCGGTGTGCAGCGGGGAGAAGCCGACGGTGCTCTGCAGGTGGACCGTCACGATCACCGGGTACGCGGCGCCGGCGAAGAACAGCACGGCGACCGAGAGCCCGCCGAGGACGGCCCGATCGCGCAGCAGGGCGGGATCGATCAGCGCGCTGTGGCCGCGTGCGACGACAGCGCCCTCGTAGCGGCCGAAGAGCCACAGCAGAGCCGGGCAGGCGGCCATGACGGCGAAGGTCCACCAGGGCCAGTCCAGGGTCCGGCCCTCGACCAGCGGGTAGAGCAGGGCGAGTACGGCGGCGGTGGCGAGGACGAGGCCGCGGATGTCGGTGGCGGTGGCGTGCTCGGAGCGGGAGTCCCGGCAGAGCACTGCGGTCCCGATCAACGCGGCGATGCCGACCGGCAGGTTGACGAAGAAGATCGGCCGCCAGCCGAGGCCGAACAGGTCGGCGTCGAGCAGCAGGCCGCCGAGCAGCGGGGCGCCGACGCCGCCGATCGAGAAGGTCAGCCCGTAGACGGTGGCGGCGCGCTGCTGCTCGACGGGCGGGAACTCCACCCGGAGCATCGCGAGCACCTGCGGCACCATCAGGGCGGCGGAGGCGCCCTGGAGGATCCGGGCGGCGACCAGCATCTCCGGGTTGACGGCGGCTCCGGTGAGCAGCGAGGTGAGGGTGAAGGCGATCAGTCCGGCCTGGAAGACCTTGAGCCGGCCGTGGCGGTCGCCGAGGCGGGAAGCGGTGATCATGCCGGAGGCGAAGGCGAGGGTGTAGCCGGCCATCGCCCATTCGAGCTGGGTGGAGGAGGCGCCGAGCTCGCGGCGGAGAGTGGGTAACGCCACCTGGAGAACCGTTCCGTCGATCAGGTCCATCACGGTGGCCGCCATGGTGACCACCAGGGCGGCCCAGCGGCGGGGGTTGTACGGCGTGGTTGCGGGCCGGGGCACGGGCATGTGAGGCCCCTTCCGGTACTCGGCGGGAGCGGACAGGATGCTTTGCTTTGAAAGCAAAGCTATTGGGCCCGTGAAGAGGTGTCAACGGACGCCCCACCGGCCGGGCCGGGCGCCATACTGGGCGCTCGTGCGTTCGTGGGCTTGCACGTTCATGGGCGCGCGTGTTCGTGCGCTCAGATGTTCATGCGCTCGGGCGTTCATGCGGCCGGACGGGCAGGGGAGGAGCGGCGGGTGGTGGAACGGACGTTGCGGGGAACGGTGGCACTCGCCGAGGCCGTCGTGGAGGTCGGCCACGCCCCGCTCGGGCTGGACGTGCCGGTGGCGGGGCTGGAGGTGTTCGACCGCGCCGAACCCGGGGCGGACCCGGGCACCCTGCTGGTGGCCGTCGGGCTCGACCCGCGCTCGGAGCGGGCCCTGACCCTGGTCCGCGCGGCGGGGCGCGACCGGGCCGCCGGGGTGGTCTTCCGCGAGGAGGGCGCCGGCCCGCCCAACGACGCGCTGCGCACCGCGGCCGACGAGGCCGGCACCGCCCTGCTGTTCCGCCGGACCTGGGCCGACTGGGCACAGCTGATCGGCACCCTGCGGGCCGGACTCGCCGTCGCCGAGGAGGCCGAGGTGGCCAACGTGCCGCTCGGCGACCTGGACGCGCTCGCCGAGGCGCTCGCCGCGCTGGTGGGCGGCGCGGTGACGATCGAGAGCCCCGACTCCCGGGTGCTCGCCTACTCCTCCAACAACCGGGACGTCGACGACATCCGCCGCTCCACCATCCTGGCCCGCCGAGTGCCGGCCGAACGCCGGGCGGCGATGCGCGAGGACGGCTTCTACGCGCTGCTGCGCCGCACCCCGGGCGCGCTGCACCGCCGGGCCGACGGCACCGCCCCCGAGCGCGCGGCCGTCGCGGTACGGGCCGGCGAGGAGGTGCTCGGCTCGCTGTGGGTCGCGCCGACGGGCTGCCCGCTGCCGCCGACCGTCGCCGAGGCGCTGCGGGCGGCGGCCCGCATCGCGGCGCCGCACCTGCTGCACGACCGGGCCCGCCGCACCGGGCAGCGCGAACTGGTGCTGGAAGCGGCACGCGCCCTGCTGGCGGGGCGCGGATCGGCGGACGTCCTGGCCGCCCGCACCGGACTGCCGCCGGCCGAGCCGTGCGCGGTGCTGGCACTCGCCCTCGCCCCCGGGCCGGATCCCCGGCCCTCCGGCGCCGCCCCGGTCAGCGGCGGGCGGCTGGCCCGCTCGGCGCACGCCGCCTGCGCCCGGCGCGGCCACGCCACGGTGGCGGTGGCCGCCGACGGCGGCGCCCGGGTGCTGCTCGGCGGCCTGGAGCACGATCCGCGGCAGGCCGCCGCCCGGCTCTCCCGGCTCGCGGGCGCGCTCGCGCCGGAGCTGTCGGCGGAGCTCGGCCGGCCGGTACGGATCGGCATCGGCGAGGTCCGGGCCGCCCTCGACCGGGCCGCGGACTCCTCCCGCACCGCCGAGCAGGCACTGCGCGCCCTGCGCCTCGGCCGCTCGCCGAACCCGCCGCCCGCCGCCGGCATCGGCGAACTCGCCGACACCGTCGCCCTGCTGACCGCCCTGGACGCGCTGCGGGCCCACCTGGCGCCGGCGCCGGAGAGCTCGGTGGCCCGATTGGTGGCCCACGCGGCGAAACCGGGGGAGGAGGTGCTGCTCGACACCCTGCGCGCCTATCTGGAGCACGCCGGGGACAGCGCCCGGGCCGCCGCCGCCCTGGGGGTGCCCGCCAGCACCTTCCGCTACCGCAAGCAGAAGGCGGAGAAGGTCTGCGGCATCGACCTGGACGACCCGGACGCCCGGCTGCTCGCCCAGCTCCACCTGCGCCTGCTCGCCCTGGACGCCGCCGAACGCGACTGACGCCGCCCGGCGAAACTCGCGTGACCCCACGGACGGCACCGGCCAGACTGACGCCATGACCGGAGCCGCACCGCCACGACTGCTTCGACCGCGCGCCCTGAAGCCCGGAGACCTCGTGGTCATCGCCGCGCTGTCCGGACCGCTGCCGGCCGCGTACGAGCCCAACGTCGAGCGGACGGTGGCGGTGCTCGAACGGATGGGATTCCGGGTGCGCCGGGCCCCGCTGCTCGAAGCGCGCCGGTGCCGCTGGTGGAGCGCGGCCACACCGACGGAGATCGCCGGGGAGCTCAACGGCCTGCTGCGCGACCCCGAGGTGCGCGCGATCGTCGCGAGCGACGGCGGCCAGACGGTGCTCGGCTACCTCGACCTGATCGACGTCGAGGCGGTCAGGGCCGACCCCAAGCCGATCCTCGGCTACAGCGACATCTCCCTGCTGCACCTGGTGCTCCACGCGCGCACGGGCCTGGTCGGGTTCCATGCCGACATGGCCGTGCCCGGTTTCGGCGGCCACTGGCAGTCCGCACCCGCGGCGCGCCGAGCGGAACTGGAGAGGCTCTACACCGGGCTGCTGACCGGCACCGAGGCGATCGGCGCGCTGCCCGCGAGCCCGTCGTGGGAGTGCTGGCGCCCCGGCCGCGCCGAAGGCCGGCTGATCGGCGGGGTGATCAACCGCATCGTGCTCGCCCAGGCGACGCCCTTCGCGCTGCCGCTCGAACGGTTCGACGGCGCGGTGCTGTTCTGGGAGGAGATGGGCGGCCTGGCGTCGTACGTGTGGAGTTATCTGCAGGTGCTGCGGCACTGCGGCATCCTCGACCGGATCGCCGGCATGGTCGTGGGCGTCCCGCACGAGATCGGCGGACTCGAACCCGGCGCCTCCCCGACCCTGCGCGAGATCGTCCTCGACGTCCTCGGCGACCGCGACATCCCGGTCCTGGGCAACGTCGAGTTTGGGCACGCGGGCCCGAACCTGCCGATGCCGGTCGGCCTCCGGGTCGGCCTCGACGCCCGACGGCGGACGCTGTCGCTGCTCGAACCGGCGGTGTCACCGCCCCGCTGAACGTCCGCGCCCCGGACGCGCCCCGGACCGGACCTTCGAGCTCGGCACGGACGTGGGAAGCGGTCCGCTGCCGCCGGTTGTAAGCCCGTGGTCGACTGCGGGGGTCGGAGCGTCATTCGGTGGGCCGATGCCGCCCACCCGCCCCGCGTGACAGCGTTCCGCGCATGGACACCACGCCGAAGGACATCGCGCCGATCGCAGGCCGTACCGGACCGACCCGCCGCCGTCTGCTGGGCGCCGCCCTCGCCTTGAACGTCATCGCGCCGCTGGGCCTCGCCCGCGCCGCCTCGGCCGCTCCCGCCTCGGCCGCTCCCGCCTCCTCCGGTGCCGTCCGCTCCGGCGGCACCGGCTCCCCCGCGCGGCTCACCCTGCCCGCTCCCACCGGCCCCTTCCCGGTGGGCATGGTGCCGCTGCACCTGCGCGACGAGTCCCGGCTCGACCCGAACGCCAGGCCCGGAAGGTTCCGCGAGCTGATGGCCACCGTCTGGTACCCGGCCCGGGTCGCGAACGCCGACGCGTACCCGCTCGCCCCCTGGATGACCGAGGGCGCCCTGAAAGCCTTCCTCGACGACACCGGCTTCCCGCTCCCTCCCGAGCTCGTCCCGCTCACCGCAGGCCACCAGGGCGCGCCCGTCCACCGGAGCGGCCGGCCGCTGCCCGTCGTCCTCTACTCGCACGGTGCGGGCGGCCACCGCGGCGACCACACCATCATGGTGCAGGAGTTGGCCAGCCACGGCTTCGCCGTCGTCACCGTCGACCACACCCACGACGGCATCACCGAGTTCCCGGACGGGACCGTCGTCACCCGGGACGGCGTCGCCCCCGGGCTGTACCCGAAGGACTACGCCGCCGATCTGCTCTTCCTGCTCGAACGTGTCGTCGACCTCGCCGGCGGACGCAATCCCGACGTCGACGTCCGTGCCCTGCCGGCCGGCCTGCTCGGCGGCCTGGACGCCCGGAACATCGGTGTCTCTGGCTGGTCGAAGGGCGGCACCGCCGCCGCCCTCGCCATGGTCGCCGACCGGCGCATCCGCGCCGGTCTCACCCTGGACGGCCGGATGGAGTCGAACCCCGCCATCACCACCGACATCGACCGACCGTTCATGATGATGACCGCCGTCTACGCCCGGGCCACCAGCCCGTACGTCGAGACCTTCTGGGGCCACCTGCGCGGCTGGCGCCTCGATGTCCAGGCCACCGGCGCCCTGCACGTCTCGTACGGCGACAACATGGCGCTGATCCCCCAGGCGGGCAGGCTGATCGGCATGACCGAGCAGCAGATCCAGTCCCAGGTCGGCACCCTCGACCCCGACCGCGGCGCCCTCATCCAACAGGCCTACCCGCGCGCCTTCTTCGACCTCCACCTGCGCAACCGGCACTGCGGCAACCTGCTCGACGGACCGTCGAAGTCCTTCCCTGAGGTCGTGTACCACCCGTAGGCCCGGTACGAGCGGCGGGCGGCCGTCCCGGGGAGAACCACCGCGACCGCGCCATGCCTAGCAGGCGACAGGCGTTTTCCGGCGCCGTTCATTTCTGCCGGCGGGGTCGACAATTCCTAGCACTGCTCCAACTCCCCCGACGTGACCGATTGGCCGCACGCGACGGTGCTCCGGCCCCGGGTTCGCCGTCGGGCACCAACCCGGCGGTTCCGGGGGCGGCGTCCGGGCGGGTGACGCGGGGCCGTGCCCGGAAATCCGCGCCGTGGGACGAAGACGCGGCAGCCGTCCGCCGGGCAGCCTGGTGCCACGCCCGGGCCACCCTGTCCCCGGCCCCGGGCGTCAGGCGGCCCGACCATCCGGCCGCCGCCCGGCCCCCGACCGCCCGACGAGCCCGTGGAGCGCGACACCATGACCCTTCCCCAGCCCGCCACCGGCCCGGGCGCCGCCGGCTCGCCCGCCACCGGCCCGGGCGCCGCCGCCCGCCGCGAACTCGTCCTGCGGGAGGCCGTCCGCCGCCGGCTGCTCGACCCGGAGGATGCGCTGCTCGCCGTCTTCGTCGACCTCGACGGCGTGGCCGCGAGCGTCGCCGAGTTGCACGCCGCCTTCCCGCCCGAGGCCGAGGCGCTGCACACCTTCGCGGCGAAGGCCAACTGCCTGGTCCCGCTGCTGGCCCGGCTGCGCGGGCTGGGCATGGGCTGCGAGGTGGCCAGTCCGGGCGAGTTCGCGCAGGCCCTGGCGGCCGGCTTCGACCCCGCGCGGATCGTCTTCGACTCGCCCGCCAAGACCCGCCGGGAGCTGGTCCGGGCGCTGGAGCTCGGCGCCGCCGTGAACGTCGACAACTGGCAGGAGCTCGACCGGGTCGACGACCTCCTGCGGGCCGGTGCCTCCGCCTCCCGGATCGGCGTGCGGGTCAATCCACAGATCGGCGGGGGCAGCATCGGGGCGATGAGCACCGCCACCCCCACCTCCAAGTTCGGCATCGCCCTGGCCGACGAGGGCAACGCCGAGCGGCTGGTGGAGGCGTTCCGCGCACGCCCCTGGCTCAGCTGGATCCATGTGCACGTCGGCTCGCAGGGCTGCCCGCTGGACCTGATGGCCGAGGGTGTCGCCCAGGCCGTCGCCTTCGCCGAGCGGGTCAACGCCGAGCTGGGTCGCCGCCAGGTGGAGGGCATCGACCTCGGCGGCGGACTGCCCGTCAACTTCGCCGACGACACCACCGCTCCCGGCTACGCCGACTACGTCGGGCGGCTGCGGGCGCACGCCCCGGCGCTGTTCGACGGCCGCTACCGGCTGGCGACCGAGTTCGGCCGCTCGCTGCTCGCCAAGAACGGCTTCACCGCCGCGTACGTCGAGTACACCAAGGAGTCCGGGGGCCGGCGGATCGCCGTCACCCACGCCGGCGCCCAGGTCGCCACCCGGACGGTGTTCATGCCGGACGCCTGGCCGCTGCGGATCACCGCGCACCACCCCTCGGGCGCCGCCAAGGACGGCGGCGACCCGGTGCCGCAGGACGTCGCCGGACCCTGCTGCTTCGCCGGCGACCTGCTCGCCAGGAACCGTCCGCTGCCGCCGCTGGAGCCGGGCGACCTGGTCGCGCTGCTCGACACCGGCGCGTACTACGCGACGACCCACTTCCAGTACAACAGCCTGCCCGAGCCGGCCGTGCACGGTTTCACGGTGGACGCCGGGGGAGCGGTGCACTTCGAGCCGCTGCGCCGGGCCCAGCCGATCGAGGAGCTGCTCCGGCCGGTCGACTGACCCGACTCCGGGTCACGATGCGGTGACGGACGGTCAGAACAGCAGGCGGGAAGGGGTTCGCGGGCGGCGTGGCGCGGGTATCACCCTGCCGCGACCGCCGGCCCCGGCCGCGGTCCGACAGCCTCGGCTCGTTCAAGGAGGCCTCGTCATGACCGCCCGCATCCCCGCCGAAGCCCGACCCCCCGCCGATCCACAGGCCCAGGACGTGCGCACCGTGCGCCGGCTGCGCCTCGGGGTCGGCCTCCTCGGCTTCCTCCTGCCGATCGTGCTGCCCGTCGGCAACAGCCTCACCTCCGCCCGGATCGCCCTGCTCGACTCGATGAGCGCCTCCTACTACACCCATATGCGCAACGTCTTCGTCGGCGGTCTGTGCGCCATCGGCGTCTTCCTCATCTGCTACCGCCACGACCGCCGCGAGGACCGGCTGAGTTCGGTGGCCGGGGTGCTGGCGATCGGGGTGGCGCTCTTCCCCACGGAGCCGCCGGCCTCCGTCACCGCGCACCCCAGCGGTGTCCAGACGGTCGTCGGCGTGCTCCATCTCGTCTTCGCCGCCGGGCTGTTCGGCGTGCTGGCGTACTTCTGCCTGCGGCTGTTCGCGGACTCGCCGGCCACCGGTGGCCGCCGCCCGGCGCGTGACCGGATCTACCTGGTCTGCGGCTGGGTGATCGTGGCGGGCATCGGGGCGGTCGCCGTGGCCGGGGTGCTCCACCTGGCCCGGGACTGGCCGCTGACCGTGCCCTACCTGGGCGAGGCGGTCTCGGTGTTCGCCTTCGGTGTCGCCTGGCTGGTGAAGGCGGAGGCCCTCACCGGCCTCGCGCCCCGTCCCGCCCCGGCCGCCGCCCCCGCCGGTCCCTGACGGCCACCCGGCCCGCCTGCCGGGCCCGGCCGCCCGACCCGACCCAGCGGCGTGCCCGACCCGACCCGGCGGCGCGCCCGGCCCGCCCCGGCCGCAAGCATCCCGCCGATGGCAGGATGCTTGCGGCCGGTGTCGGACCGGCCGGGGCGTGCCGCGGCGCCCATCGGCACCGCGGGGAAGTGGAGAGGGTCCGATGGGCCGCAGGAAGCACCAGGTGGCCGTGCTGGTCCTGGAGGGCGCGAAGCCGCTGGACGTGGGCATCCCCGCCCAGGTGTTCTCCAGCCGGCCGAGCATGCCCTACACGGTGCGGGTCTGTGGCCCGGCGCCCGGGCTGGTGGCCGGCGGTGACGGCCTCTCCTACCACGTGGCCGAGGGCCTGGAGGCGGTCGAGCACGCCGACACCGTCTTCGTGCCCGGGTACCGCGACCCGGCCACCACCGAACCCCCGGCCGCCGTCGTCGAGGCGCTGGTGGCCGCGCACGCCCGCGGTGCCCGGCTGGCCGCGATCTCCACCGGGGCGTTCGCACTGGCGGCCACCGGTCTGCTCGACGGCAAGCGGGCGACCACCCACTGGCACTACGCCAAGATCCTGGCGGAGCGCCATCCGCGGATCCGGGTCGACGAGAACGTGCTGTTCGTGGACGAGGGCGCGGTGCTCACCTCGGCCGGCGCGGCCTCCGGCATCGACCTCTGCCTGCACCTGGTGCGGCGCGACCACGGGGTGGGCCTGTCCAACCACGTGGCGCGGCGGCTGGTGGCCGCGCCCTACCGCAGCGGCGGCCAGGCCCAGTACGTGCCGCGCAGCGTGCCCGAGCCGCTGGGCGACCTCTTCGCCGACACCCGGGAGTGGGCCCTGGGGCACCTCGCCGAGTCGCTGACGCTGGAGGGGCTCGCCCGGCACGCCCGGGTCTCCGCGCGCACCTTCTCGCGGCGGTTCGTGGAGGACACCGGCTACACGCCCATGCAGTGGGTGCTGCGGGCCCGGGTGGACCTGGCGCGCGAGTTGCTGGAGCGCACCGACCTGGGGGTGGAGCAGATCGCCGACCGGGTCGGGCTCGGCACGGGGGCGAACCTGCGGCTGCACTTCCACCGCGTCCTCGGCACCTCGCCCACCGAGTACCGCCACACCTTCGCGGCCCGCTCGGACGGGTGAGCACGCGGGTCCGGACGTCCGCGCCGCGTTCGGTGCCCGATCGGGCAGAGAAGGACCGGTCCCGTCCCGCGGGGGCCCCGGATCGTCGATCGTTGACCTCAAAAGTGGTCTAGTCCATCGCGGTCGGACGGGCCGGTAGGAGTCGCCGTCCGGGACACAGTCACGATCTCGACTCCGCGCCGTCACACCGCATTTGACGATCAGACGGAGAAGCGCGCACCATGCAAAGAGTCTGCCTCGCCCTGCCCACCATGCGTCCCTGTCCCGGCACCATCGTGGACCTCGCCGAGGAGGCGGCCTACGCCGTCGCGAACTTCGGGGTCGAGGTGCACCTCCTCATCCTCGACACCACCGACGCCGCCGGGGTCGCGAAGAACGCGGCGGCCGTGGCCTCCCTGCCCCTCACCCCGGGCGTGTTCGTCCACCACCTCAGCGAGGCGCAGCAGCGGGAGTTCTTCCGCCGGGTGGCCGAGCGCTCCGGTGCCGCCGACCCCGAGCTGCTGCTCGACATGATGCTCCCGCCGGCCGTCGCGTACGGCTCCTGCGTCAACCGGATCTTCCTGGGCGCCGCCGCCCTGGGCTGCACCTCGGCGCACCTGCGCAACGACGACGCCGACTTCCAGGTCCTCGACGGCCGGAAGATCTTCCCGATCCACCACGAGCTGCTCTCGATCGGCCGCCCGGCGGGCGAGGCGGCGGCCGATGTGACCCGCTCCGAACTCGACCCGGCCGACGCGGACATGCCGGTACTGCTGGTCAGCGGCTCCTTCATGGGCGAACTCAACGTGGACATCGGCGAGATCCGCGAGCTGGACCCGGCCGTCTACCGCGACGTCGTGCGCCTGTGGACCCCGCCGGTGTGGCCGGACGAGGACCGCGACGCGATGGTGGACGTCTCGTTCAAGGGCACCGGCACCGAGCCGTTCACCGCCGACGAATCCGTCCTCGGCGCGCCCGACATCTGGAACGTCTTCATGTGCAACGTCGCCCTGGACCACCGGGCCTACGAGGTGCTGCCGCTGCTGCCCTCGATCAAGACCCTCGGCTGCGACTACGCCCTGCTGCACGCCCTGGTCCACGCCCGGATGCCCGCCGTCATCCACAACCGGCACATCGTCAACTACTACACGCCCGAGCGTCGCACGGGCGCCGGCTTCGTTCCCTACCAGATGGGGTTCGTGAAGCTGCTGCTCTCGATGCTGTACCTGTACCCGGTCTACGGCGGGATGATCGACCTCGGCCGCGGGCTGCTGGACGAGCGGCACGGGCTGAAGGTCGAGCCGATCCTCGACCTGGTCCGGGGCAGCATCGACTGGGACCGGGCCGGGAACGAGCACTGCCTGGACGTCCTGGACCGCTCCTACCGCAAGCTGGGCGGCAAGTACGCCGAGCTCGCGGACGTGGTCGCCGGGCAGCGCGAGCAGCTCCTGGACGAGGCGCAGGAGGACGCCCGGCGCTGGGCGGTGCTGATCGAGGCCTGGGCGCCGATGGTGGCCGCCTCCCGCGCGGAGGGGCTCGGCGCCGCTTCGGAGGTCCCGGCCCGGTGATCGAGGACCTCCGGATCCGGCGGCTGACCGACGAGGACTGGGACGCCGTGGTCGCGCTGGAGCACGACGCCTACGCGGCCGACGGCCTGTCGGAGGGCCGGGAGGCGCTGCAGTCCCGTGCCGTCGGCTCGCCGGAGACCTGCTTCGTGCTGGAGCAGGACGGCACGGTCCGCGGCTACCTGCTGAGCCTGCCGTACCCGCCGCTGCGCTGCCCGGACCTCGCCGGCCCGGAGAGCGCGGCGTTCGAGTCGAGCAACCTGCACGTGCACGACCT
The DNA here is from genome assembly GCF_040609255.1 of Kitasatospora sp. NPDC004723. NCBI lineage: Bacteria > Bacillati > Actinomycetota > Actinomycetes > Kitasatosporales > Streptomycetaceae > Kitasatospora > Kitasatospora sp. NPDC004723. The sequence goes on from NZ_JBEXJT010000008.1 coordinate 90,558, forward strand.
GGTGATCGCCGAGGACCTGCGCGGCCGGGAGGTCGCGCTGGAGTTCATGCGGTACTTCCGGGCGCGGGCGCAGGAGCTGGGCTTCGAACGGATCTCGATGGTCGCGGTGCGCGGGGCGGACATCCTGCTGCGCCTGCTCGGCTACCGCGCGCACCGCGAGGTGGCCGTCCCCGCCTCCTACGGGCGGCGTGCGGTCTACATGTCGATGCCGGTCTAGGACCTGCTGGTGGCGGCTGTACCCCGGGTGCAGCCGCCCGTGGCGGGATCCTTGCGCTCGATGGCAAGGTGTCTGGCGGGATCCTTGCGCACCATGTCGATCCGGCCCCTGTCCGGGCTGTTCCGATTTTCGGATGATTGAACCGTCATCAAACGGACGGACACCCGGACCACCCGGCACGACCCAGGGAGCCCTCATGACCCGCATCGCCATCAACGGCTTCGGCCGCATCGGCCGCAACACCCTGCGCGCCCTGGTGGAGCGCGGCAGCGAGCTGGAGGTGGTCGCGATCAACGACCTGACCTCCGTCGACTCGCTCGCCCACCTGCTCCGCTTCGACAGCTCGCTCGGCCGCTTCCGTCGCCCGGTCGCGGTCGAGGGGAGCGAGCTGGTCGTCGACGGCCGCCGGATCAAGGTGCTCGCCGAGCGCGACCCCGCCGACCTGCCGTGGGCCGAGCTCGGTGTGGACCTCGTGCTGGAGGCCACCGGCCGGTTCACCTCCGCCGAGGCCGCCCGCGCCCACCTCAAGGCCGGTGCCCGGAAGGTCCTGGTGAGCGCCCCGTCCGACGGCGCGGACGTCACCCTGGCCTACGGCGTGAACACCGACGAGTACGACCCGGCCGAGCACGTGATCGTCTCGAACGCCTCCTGCACCACCAACGCGCTGGCGCCGCTGGCCGCCGTGCTGGACGAACTGGCCGGCATCGAGCACGGCTTCATGACCACCGTGCACGCCTACACCCAGGAGCAGAACCTCCAGGACGGCCCGCACCGCGACCAGCGCCGCGCCCGCGCCGCCGGCGTCAACATCGTGCCGACCACCACCGGCGCCGCCAAGGCGATCGGCCTGGTGCTGCCGAACCTCGACGGCAAGCTCTCCGGTGACTCGATCCGGGTGCCGGTCCCGGTCGGCTCGATCGTCGAGCTGAACACCACGGTCGAGCGCGAGGTCACCCGCGACGAGGTGCTCGCCGCCTACCGCGCCGCCGCCGACGGCCGGCTGAAGGGCATCCTCGACTACGCCGACGAGCCGCTGGTCTCCAGCGACATCACCGGCGAGCCCGCCTCCTCGATCTTCGACGCCGCCCTCACCCGGGTCGACGGCAAGCACGTCAAGGTGGTCGCCTGGTACGACAACGAGTGGGGCTTCTCCAACCGCGTCATCGACACCCTGGAGCTGCTCGCCCGGGGCTGACCCGCTCCGGCCCGCTCCCGAGGACGCCGCCGGAACCGCTGCGGGAACGTGACACGTGTGTTGCGCCCCGTGGCGATCCTCCGGCGGCCCTTGAGCGGCCCCGACCGGTGTGTGACGGTGGACGGCACGCCCGTCCCGTCACCCGCCGGGCGGGCAGAGCCGAAGAAAGAGGACACCGGTGCCGACCCACGACCAGCCCTTGCGGAAACTGGGATTCCTGACCATCGGGCTGTTCGACCCGGCCGACCCGGCCCGCGGCCACGAGTCCACGCTGCAGCTCATCGAACTCGGCGAGCAACTGGGCTTCGACAGTGCCTGGGTGCGCCACCGTCACCTGCAGCACGGCATCTCCTCCCCGGTCGCCGTGCTCGCGGCGGCCACCCAGCGCACCCAGCGCATCCAGCTGGGCACGGCGGTCATCCCGGTCGGCTGGGAGAACCCGCTGCGACTGGCCGAGGACCTCGCCACCACCGACCTGCTCTCCGGCGGACGGCTCAACCCGGGCGTGAGCGTCGGCCGGCCCGGCCACTGGGAGCAGGTGGCCGGGGCGCTCTACCCGGACACCGCCGAGGCCGAGGACTTCGGCTACCGGCGGGTGAGCCGGCTGCTGGGCTTCCTGCGCGGCGAGCAGGCCACCGACTTCAGCGGGGTCGAGGGCATCGAGGTGTACTCGGACAAGGTCCAGCCGGTCTCGCCCGGCCTGGCGGACCGGCTCTGGTACGGCGGCGGGAGCCTGCGCTCCGCCCGCTGGGCCGGTGAGCAGGGGCTCGGCCTGCTCACCAGCAACGTGGTGCGGGCGGAGGAGTCGGAGGACTTCGCCGAGATCCAGCGCTCGCAGATCGTCGCCTTCCGCGCGCACCACCCGCTGGGCGCGCGGGCCCGGGTCTCGCAGGGCCTGGTGGTGATCCCCACCGACAGCGCCACCGCCGGTCAGCGGGCGCGCTACCAGGAGTACGCCCGCAGCCGCACCGCCCGCACCACGACCCCGCAGGGCCCGTCCCGGGTGATGTTCGCCCGCGACCTCGTCGGCAGCTCCGCCGAGATCGCCGAGCAGCTGTACGCCCACGCCGGGTTCCGGGAGGTGGACGAGGCGGTCTTCGCGCTGCCGTTCACCTTCGGCCACGAGGACTACGTGCAGATCCTCACCGACATCGCCACCGTCCTCGCCCCCGCCCTCGGCTGGAAGCCAGCCACCGGCGCCTGAGCCACCGCGCCCGGGCCACCGCGCCCGGGCCACCGTGTCCGGCCACCACGCCCGGGCCGGCGGGCGGTCAGAGGCGCTCGGGCACCGGGTTGCCGACGGCCTCGATCGCCCGCCGCACGGGCACCTTCAGCAGCACGGCGAAGCCGATCACGAAGAACACCAGCAGCGAGATGATCGCCGACCGGTAGCTGCCGGTGACCTGGTAGGCGAGGCCGAACACCAGCGGCCCCATCCAGCTGGTGCCGCGGTCGCTGACCTTGTAGAGGCTGAAGTACTCGGCCTCCTTGCCCGGCGGGATCAGGTGCGAGAACAGCGAGCGCGACAGCGCCTGGCTGCCGCCGAGCACCAGGCCGATCATGCAGGCCAGCGCGTAGAACCAGGCCGGCTGATGGGCCGGCATGAAGTAGCCGAGGGCGAGGGTGACCACCCAGCCGACCAGGGAGCCCAGGATGGTCCGCTTGGCGCCGTAGCGGTGGGCGATCCGGCCGAGCAGCAGCGCGCCGGCGATCGCCACGACCTGTACCAGCAGCACGGCGGTGACCAGTGAGGTCTGGTCCATGCCCAGTTCCTCGCTGCCGAACAGGGAGGCCTGCGAGACGACGGTCTGGATGCCGTCGTTGTAGCAGAGGAAGGCGGCCAGGTAGAGCAGGGTGAGCGGGTGGCGCCGCATGCCGCGCAGGGTCCGGCCGAGCTCCCGCAGGCTGCCGGCGGCGGGCTCGGCCCCGGGCTCGGCCCCGGGCTTGGCCTCGGCCCCGGTAGCGGCCCCGGTCCCGGCCTCGACGGCCTTCGGCGCGTGTCCGGGGAGCACCCCGGCCCGGGACGGCAGCCGGAGCATCGGCACGATGGTGAACAGCGCCCACCACAGGCCCGCCGAGGCCAGGCAGATCCGCACCGCGGTGCCCTCGGAGAGCCCGAAGGCCTCGTGCCCCTGGAACAGCGCCAGGTTGGCGATCAGCAGCAGCCCGCCGCCCGCGTACCCGTACGCCCAGCCCTTGGAGGACACCGCGTCGCGCTCGTCGGGCGAGGCCAGGCCCGGCAGGTAGGCGTAGGAGAGCGCGACCGACACCGCGTAGGCGAGGTTGGCGACGACCAGCAGCGCGCCGCCGAGCAGGTAGCGGTCGCCGTCGAGGAAGAACATGCCCATCGTGGCGGCGGCGCCGAGGTACGCGAAGCCGCCCATCAGCTCCTTGTGCCGCCCGGTGCGGTCGGCGACCGTCCCGGCCAGCAGCATGGCGCCGACCGACAGCAGCACGGAGAAGGAGACCGTGTAGGGGAAGAAGGAGCCGGCCCGGATCGCCAGGCCGAAGGGGTGCACATCGCCGTTGGCGTCGGCGGCCTCCTTGGCGACCGAGGTCAGGTACGGCCCGAGGAACACCGTCAGGACGGTGGCGGAGAAGGCCGCGTTGGCCCAGTCGTTGATGTACCAGCCGACCTGTATGCGGCGCAGTGCGCGGCCGTCGTCGGTGGCGGTCGCCGGGGGCTCCGGCCGGTGGGTCGTGGTGGTCATGGTGTTCCAATCCCCGTGCTGGAGCCGTCGCCGCCGGGGGTCCAGCGGCCGCGCTCGCGGAGGACGTCGCGCAGGACGTCGATGCGATCGGCCATGATGCCATCCACCCCCAGGTCGAGCAGAGAGCGGATGCGTGTGGCGTCGTCCACGGTCCAGACGTGAACCTGCAGGCCCAGGCGGTGCGCGGCGCGTACGAAGGCCCGGTCGACCACCCGCACGCCCCGGTGCCGCTCGGGCACCTGTGCGCAGACGCCGGCCCACGGCGCCCCGTCGCCGCGCAGCAGTGGCCCGGCCAGCGAGCGCAGCCGCAGCCGGGCGACCTCGCGCGGGCCGAGCGAGGTGGCCAGCCGGGGCCCGGCGGCGGCGCGGACGGCGGCGAGCCGGGCGTCGGAGAAGCCGCCGACGCAGACCCGGTCCCAGGCGGAGGTCCGGCGGACGGCCTCGACCAGCGGTCCGACGGCCGGCATCGCCTTGACGTCGATGTTGAAGCGGGCGTCGGGGAAGGCGTCGAGCAGGTCCTCCAGCAGCGGGACCGGTTCGGTGCCGCCGATCCGGGCCTGGCGGACGGTGTGCCAGGGCAGTTCGGCGACCGCCCCGGTGCGGTCGGTGACCCGGTCGAGCCGGTGGTCGTGGAAGGCCACCAGCACGCCGTCGGAGGTGGCGTGCACATCCGTCTCCAGGTACCGGTACCCGAGGGCGACGGCGGCCTCGAAGGCGGCGAGCGAGTTCTCCGGACGGCCGAGGTCGCCGCCCCGGTGGGCGAAGGCGAGCGGCCCCGGGTGGTCGAGGAAGGGATGCATGTGGTGCTCCGTGCGCTGTGCTGCCTGGTGCGTGACATTGTTACACCTACTGTCAAGCTGTAACGCCCGCCGGGGCCGCCGGGCCGCCTATCATGCCGGTGCGGCAGGGCCGGCCCGGCGCCTGCCGCGTCCGTCGCTCACGTACCGCCCGAGAGAGGAGCCCCTGAGTGGGTAGCACTGTCGAGACGCTGGAATTCCAGGCCGAGACGCGTCAGTTGCTCCGGTTGGTGATCCACTCGATCTACTCGAACAAGGACATCTTCCTGCGCGAGTTGATCTCCAACGCCTCCGACGCCCTGGACAAGCTGCGGCTGGAGTCACTGATCGATTCCGGCCTCGACGCCGACACCTCCGACCTCCACATCACCCTGGAGGTGGACCCGCAGGCCCGGACGCTGACCGTCCGCGACAACGGCATCGGCATGAGCCGCGACGACCTCGTGGAACTGATCGGCACGATCGCCAAGTCCGGCACGGCCGGCCTGCTGGAGAAAATCAAGGAGACCGACGACGCCGCCGCGGCGCAGAGCCTGATCGGCCAGTTCGGCGTCGGCTTCTACTCGGCGTTCATGGTCGCCGACCGGGTCACCCTGACCACCCGCCGTGCGGGCGGCGAGGCCGGCACCCGGTGGGAGTCCGACGGCGAGGGCACCTACGAGGTCCAGGCCGTCGACGGCCTGCCCGTGGGCACCTCGGTCACCCTGCACCTCAAGCCCGCCGACGGCGAGGACGGGCTGGCCGACTACCTGGCCGAGTGGAAGATCCGCCAGATCGTCAAGCAGTACTCCGACTTCATCCGCTGGCCGATCCGGATGGCGAGCGAGCACACCGACGCCGAGGGCGCCACCACCCGGCAGGTCGACACCCTCAACTCGATGAAGGCGCTCTGGGCCCGGCCGCGCAGTGAGGTCACCGAGGCCGAGTACACCGAGTTCTACCAGCAGATCAGCCACGACTGGCTCCCCCCGGCCGAGACCGTCCACATGCGCGCCGAGGGCACCTTCGAGTACGAGGCACTGCTGTTCATCCCCGCGCAGGCGCCGTTCGACCTGTTCTCCCGCGACGCCAAGCGCGGCGTGCAGCTGTACGTCAAGCGGGTGTTCATCATGGACGACTGCGAAGCGCTGATGCCCGACTACCTGCGCTTCGTCAAGGGCGTCGTGGACGCCCACGACCTGTCGCTGAACATCTCCCGCGAGATCCTCCAGCACGACCGGCAGATCCGCGGCGTGCGCCGGCGTCTGGTGAAGAAGGTGCTCGGCGCGCTGAAGGACGTCCAGGCCAAGGACGCCGAGCGCTACGCCAAGCTCTGGGAGCAGTTCGGCCGGGTGCTCAAGGAGGGCCTGATCGAGGACGCCGACAGCACCGAGGCCCTGCTGGAGCTGGTGTCGGCCACCTCGACCCACGACCCGGAGCGCTCCACCACCCTGCGCGAGTACGTCGGGCGGATGAAGGACGGCCAGGAGGCGATCTACTACCTGACCGGCGAGGACCGGGCCACGGTGGAGAACTCCCCGCACATGGAGGCCTTCGCCGCCAAGGGCTACGAGGTGCTGATCCTCACCGACCCGGTCGACGAGGTCTGGGTCGAGCGGGTGCCGGGCTTCGACGGCCACCGCCTGCAGTCCATCGCCAAGGGGCAGGTCGACCTCGACGAGCCGGCCGACGGCGACGAGCAGGCCGGGGCCGAGAAGGCCCGGCGCGAGCAGGAGTTCGCCGCCCTGCTGCCGTGGCTCACGGAGGCACTGTCCGGCCAGGTGAAGGAGGTCCGGCTCTCCTCGCGGCTGACCACCTCGGCGGCCTGTGTCGTCGGCGACGCCCAGGACATGACGCCGACCCTGGAGAAGATGTACCGCGCGATGGGGCAGGAACTGCCCCCGGTCAAGCGGATCCTGGAGCTCAACCCCACCCACCCGCTGATCGTCGCGCTGCGGACGGCGCACGAGGCGAACCCCGGGGACCCGGCCCTGGCGGAGGTCGCCGAACTGGTCCACGGCGGCGCGCTGCTCGCGGAGGGCGGCGACCTGCCCGACCCGGCGCGCTTCACCCGGCTGCTCACCGACCGGCTGGCCCGCGGCCTCTGACCGCACCCGTCCTCACCCCTTCGGCCCGTCCGACGACCAGGCCGCACCCCGCGGCCGGGTCGTCGGACGGGCCGTCATCCCTCCTGCGTCACCTCGTCAAAGGGGGGACGAAAAGAAGGCCCTGCCGGGCCGGGGCGGTCGGACGCCGATCGATCCGGACGGGGCGGTCCTCGACCCGGTGCCCGGAGGGCTCAAGGGCGGGCTTCCGGGCGGCTTCGGTGCAGCCCGGCCGGAGCGGTCTTCTTCCGCGCGCGGTAGGCCGCGGCCTTGATCCTGTTGCCGCAGGACCGGCCCCGGGGACGACCCGGACGGCTCCTTCAGGTTCTGCAACCGCCTGGCCGTCGACTTCGGTCTGTAGCGGCCGGCACGTCTCCGGTACCGCCCGCCGGTCCGCCCGCCGCCCGGGTGACCCGGCGGAGCGGCGCGGCCGGGTGCCCCGGGGGCCGGGGAGATGATCGCCGGGTTCACGGGTGCCCACGCCGCCGGAGGCGCACATGCGGATCCTGCTCGTCGCGAGCGCGTACAACAGCCTCACCCAGCGGGTCCACGCCGCGCTGCGGGACCTGCGCCACCCGGTGGAGGTCCACCTGGCCGGGGACGACGGGGCGCTGCGGGCGGTGGTGCGGCGCCACGCCCCGGACCTGGTGGTCGCGCCGATGCTCACGACGGCGCTGCCCCGCGACGTCTGGTCCGCCGTCACCTGCCTGATCGTGCACCCCGGCCCGCCCGGCGACCGGGGCCCGTCCGCCCTCGACTGGGCGATCCACGAGGGGGCCGCCGAGTGGGGCGTGACGGTGCTGCAGGCCGACGAGGTGATGGACGCCGGCCCGGTCTGGGCCTCGGAGCCCTGCCCGCTGCCGCCCGTCGCCAAGAGCGACCTGTACCGGGGCGAGGTGGCCGACGCCGCCGTCGAGGCGGTGCTGCGCGCCGTACGGCGGTTCGCCTCCGGCACCCACACCCCCCGCCCGCAGAGCGGCCCCGACTGGCGGGTGCCCGACCGCACCCGGCCCTACCTGCGCCAGGAGGTGCGGCGGATCGACTGGGCGCACGACACCACCGACACCGTGCTGCGCAAGCTCCGCGCCGCCGACTCCCGGCCCGGCGTGCTGGACGAACTGCTCGGCGCCGAGTGGTACCTGCACGGCGGCCACCCGGAGCGGGCGCTGCGCGGGCGCCCCGGCGAGCCGCTGGCCACCCGGGCCGGCGCGCTGTGCCGGGCGACCGCCGACGGCGCGGTGTGGATCCCCGAGCTGCGCCGGCGCCGCACCCCGGGCGGGCCCGCCACCTTCAAGCTGCCCGCCGTCACCGCCCTCGCCGCGGCCGGGCCCGGCCGGCCGGCCCTGCCCCGGCTGCCGGAGCTGCCCGCGCCGCTGATGCCCGCCGAGGACGACCCGGTCTGGTCCGACATCCGCTACACCGAGCGGGGACCGGTCGGCCTGCTGCGGTTCTCCTTCCCCGGCGGCGCGATGAGCACCGCGCACTGCCACCGCCTGCTCGACGCCTACCGCTTCGCACTCACCCGGCCGACCGCGGTGCTGGTGCTCGGCGGGGGCCGCGACTTCTTCTCCAACGGCATCCACCTGAACGTGATCGAGGCGGCCGCCGACCCCGCGGCCGAGTCCTGGGCCAACATCAACGCCATCGACGACCTGGTCGAGGCGGTCCTCACCACCACCGACCGCCTGGTGGTCGCCGCCCTCGGCGGGAACGCGGCGGCCGGCGGGGTGATGCTGGCACTGGCCGCCGACGAGGTGTGGTGCCGCCGGGGCGCTGTGCTCAACCCGCACTACCGGCTGATGGGCCTGCACGGCTCGGAGTACTGGACCTACACCCTGCCGCGCCGGGTGGGCGCGGCGCAGGCCCGCCGGCTCACCGAACGGGCGCAGCCGGTGAGCAGCGCCGCCGCCCTGCGGATCGGGCTGGTCGACCGCGTCCTCGCCTGCACCCCGCAGGAGTTCGGGCCCGAGGCCGCCCGCCTGGCGCGGCTGACCGCCGCCTCGCCGACCGTGCACGGCCGGATCGCCGCCAAGAAGGCCGCCCGCGAGGCCGACGAGCGCATGCGGCCGCTCGCCGACCACCGTACGGCGGAACTGGCCGTGATGCACCGCCAGTTCTTCGACCCCGAGGCGCCGTACCACGCGCTGCGCGCCGCCTTCGTGCGGAAACTGCCCGCTCCCGCCGCCACGGCGTGACCCGGACGGCCCACCCGGATTGCGGCCGTCCGGCTGCTCCGCCCGGCTGCGTGGACCGGCGGGCCGGGCCGGGGGCTGTTATGACGGTTGTGAGCCACTTCGTCCGGCTCCCAGTTCCGAGGAGGCATCCTCATGGGTGCTGCAGCAACGAGCGCCACCGACACCGGCGTGGTGCACATTCTCTGGATCAACGCGGGCCTCAGCTGCGACGGCGACTCGGTCGCGCTGACCGCCGCCATGCAGCCGAGCATCGAGGAGATCGTCACCGGCGCCCTGCCGGGTCTGCCGAAGGTCGCCGTGCACTGGCCACTGATCGACTTCGAGTGCGGCCCGGTGCAGGGCGCCGACAACTTCGTCGAGTGGTTCTTCAAGGCGGACCGCGGCGAGCTCGACCCGTTCGTCCTGGTCGTCGAGGGTTCCATCCCGAACGAGCAGATCAAGGAGGAGGGCTACTGGTGCGGTTTCGGCGACGATCCGGCCACCGGCCAGCCGATCACCACCAGTGAGTGGCTGGACCGGCTCGCCCCCAAGGCCACCGCCGTGGTCGCCATCGGCACCTGCGCCACCTACGGCGGCATCCACGCCATGGAGGGCAACCCGACCGGCGCCATGGGCGTGCCGGACTACCTCGGATGGGAGTGGAAGTCCAAGGCGGGCCTGCCGATCGTCTGCGTGCCCGGCTGTCCCATCCAGCCCGACAACTTCGCCGAGACCCTGACCTACCTGCTCTACCAGCTGGCCGGCTCCGCGCCGATGATCCCGCTGGACGACAAGCTGCGGCCCACCTGGCTGTTCGGCGCCACCGTGCACGAGGGCTGCGACCGCGGCGGCTACTACGAGCAGGGCCAGTTCGCCACCGAGTACGGCCGGCCGGAGTGCCTGGTGCGGCTCGGCTGCTGGGGGCCGGTCGTCAAGTGCAACGTCCCCAAGCGCGGCTGGATCAACGGCGTCGGCGGCTGCCCGAACGTCGGCGGCATCTGCATCGCCTGCACGATGCCCGGCTTCCCCGACAAGTTCATGCCGTTCATGGACCCGCCGCCCGGCTCGACGGTGTCCACCCGGGCCAGCCGGACCTACGGCTCGGTGATCCGCCGGTTGCGCGGGATCACCCTCGACACGCTCGACAAGGAACCCAGGTGGCGCCACAAGGGGCGCACCCTGACCACCGGCTACCGCCCGCCGCGGTGACCGGACGGGCCGCCGCGCCGTGTGCGCGGCGGCCCCGCCGTCCATCCCCTCCCGCCTCCAGAAGGGCACGACAGACACGATGACGACGACGAGCAGGGCGGCCGGGGACGGCAGCGGCCTGGTGGAGATGTCCTGGGACCCGATCACCCGGATCGTGGGCAGCCTGGGCATCCACACGAAGATCGACTTCAAGCAGAAGAGGGTCGCGGAGTGTTACAGCACCTCCTCGGTCTTCCGCGGCTACAGCGTCTTCATGCGGGGCAAGGACCCGCGCGACGCGCACTTCATCACCAGCCGGATCTGCGGCATCTGCGGCGACAACCACGCCACCTGTTCGGTCTACGCCCAGAACATGGCGTACGGCGTCAAGCCCCCGCACCTCGGTGAGTGGATCATCAACCTCGGCGAGGCCGCCGAGTACATGTTCGACCACAACATCTTCCAGGAGAACCTGGTCGGGGTCGACTACTGCGAGAAGATGGTCCGCGAGACCAACCCGGGCGTGCTGGAGCTCGCCGAGCGCACCGAGGCCCCGCACGCCGGAGACCACGGCTACCGCACCATCGCCGACATCATGCGCTCGCTCAACCCCATCGAGGGCGAGTTCTACCGCGAGGCGCTCCAGGTCAGCCGCTACACCCGGGAGATGTTCTGCCTGATGGAGGGCCGCCATGTGCACCCCTCCACGCTCTACCCGGGCGGCGTCGGCACGGTGGCCACCGTCCAGCTGTTCACCGACTACCTGACCCGGCTGATGCGCTACGTGGAGTTCATGAAGAAGGTCGTGCCGCTGCACGACGACCTCTTCGACTTCTTCTACGAGGCCCTGCCCGGCTACGAGGAGGTCGGCCGGCGGCGCGTCCTGCTCGGCTGCTGGGGCAGCCTCAACGACCCCGACCACTGCGACTTCACCTACCGCAACATGACCGACTGGGGCCGGCGGATGTTCGTCACCCCCGGCGTCGTGGTCGACGGCAAGCTGGTCACCAACGACCTCACCCGGATCAACCTCGGCATCCGCATCCTGCTCGGCAGCTCCTACTACCAGGACTGGCAGGGCGAGGAGCTCTTCGTCACCCACGACCCGCTCGGCAACCCGGTCGACCCCCGCCACCCCTGGAACCAGCACACCATCCCCGCCCCGCAGAAGCGCGACTTCGACGACAAGTACAGCTGGGTGATGTCCCCGCGCTGGTTCGACGGCACCGAGCACCTCGCCCTGGACACCGGCGGCGGCCCGATCGCCCGCCTGTGGTCCACCGCGCTCTCCGGGCTGGTCGACATCGGCTACGTCAAGGCCACCGGGCACAGCGTGAAGATCAACCTGCCGCGCTCGATGACCAAGCCGGAGACCACCTTCGAGTGGAAGATCCCGCAGTGGAGCAACGCCATCGAGCGCAACCGCGCCCGCACCTACTTCCAGGCCTACGCGGCCGCCTGCGCCCTGCACTTCGCGGAGAAGGCGTTGGACGAGGTCCGGGCCGGGCGCAGCCAGACCTGGGAGCGCTTCGAGGTGCCCGACGAGTCCATCGGCTGCGGCTTCACCGAGGCCGTGCGCGGCGTCCTGTCGCACCACCTGGTGATCCGCGACGGCAAGATCGCCAACTACCACCCGTACCCGCCCACCCCGTGGAACGCCAGCGTGCGCGACAGCTACGGCACGCCCGGGCCCTACGAGGACGCGGTGCAGAACACGCCGATCTTCGAGGAGAACCCGCCGGAGAACTTCAAGGGCATCGACATCATGCGGGCCGTCCGCAGCTTCGACCCCTGTCTGCCCTGCGGCGTGCACATGTACGTCGGCGGCGGCCGGACCGTGCAGCAGCTGCACGTGCCCACCGGCCTGAGCGGGCTCACCGCATGACGGCGGAACAGACCGGGCAACGCGTCCAGGAGGCCCTGGACCGGCTGGAGGGGCTCGACGGCGACGGCGCCGGCCGGCAGGCCGGCGAACAACTGGCGCGCGACCTCATGGACTTCTACCACGACGGCCTCGCCCGGATCGTCGCCGCACTGCCCGGGCCCGCCCTCGCCGCGCTGCTGGACGACCCGGCGGTCGCCGGACTGCTCGTCCTGCACGAACTGCACCCCGAGGACACCGGGGCCCGGATCGCCCGGGCGCTGGCCGCGCTGCCCGAACCCGTCGAGCTGGTCGGCTTCGACCCCGCCACCGGCACCGTCCGGCTGCGCCGCACCCGCGGCGGCTGCGGCTGCTCCGAGGAGGACGTCGAGGCCGTGCTCGCCTGCCACGCGCCCGAGGTGACCAGCACGGTGTTCGAACGCGCGCCGCAGCTCCTGCAGATCGGCACCCGCCCGGACACCCCGGCGGGGGCCGCCCGGTGAGCACCCGCCGACTCGCCCGCCCCGGCACCGCCCTGCTGCACCGGCTGCGCGAGCCCGCACCGCCGCAGGCCGAGCGCTGCGCCTTCTGCGGCCAGGGCGTCCCCCCGTCGCACCGGCACCTGGTGGACACCGAGGAACAGACCCTCACCTGCGTCTGCACCGCCTGCGGACTGCTGTTCCGCCGGCCCGGCGCGGCCGGCGGACGCTACCGGCACGTCCCCGACCGCCACCTCGCCGAGACCGGCCACCGGATCGACGAGCAGGCCTGGGCCTCCCTCGGCATCCCGGTCGGCACCGCCTTCCTGTTCCGCAACTCCCGCCAGGACCGGCTCGTCCTGCTCTACCCCGGCCCCGGCGGCGCCACCGAGAGCGAACCCGACGAGGCCGCCTGGCGGAGCGCCCTCGGCGGCAGCCGGCTCGCCGCCGCCCTGGAACCCGACGTGGAGGCGCTGCTGCTGCGCCGCACCGACACCGGGATCCACTGCCTGCTGGTGCCGATCGACACCTGCTACGAACTGGTCGGCCGGCTGCGGCGCTGCTGGAAGGGGTTCGACGGCGGGGCCGAGGCGAGGGCCGAGCTCGACACCTTCTTCGCCCGGCTCGCGGGCCGGGCCCGGCCGCTGGGAGAGGACGGACCCCGATGACCCCGCTCGCCTTCTCCTGCACCGCCGTCCGGGCCGCCGAGCACGCCGCCGGGCCGACCCTGCTCTTCCGGCTGCGGATCACCGCCCCGCCCGAGACCCGGGTGCACGCCCTGGCCCTCCGTTGCCAGCTGCGCATCGAACCCGCCCGGCGCGGCTACGACGAGGCGCAGGCCGGGCGGCTCACCGACCTGTTCGGCGAACGCGCGCGCTGGGGCACCACCCTCAACCCGGTCGAGTTCGCCCAGGTGCCGCTGATGGTCCCCGGTTTCACCGGCTGGACCGAACTCGACCTGCCCGTCCCCTGCAGCTACGACCAGGACGTCGCCGCCGCCCGCTACCTGCGGGCCCTGGGCGACGGCGAGGTCCCGCTGCTGCTGCTGTTCTCCGGCACCGCCTTCGCCGGACCCGGCGGATTCCAGGTCTCCCCGGTGCCCTGGGACCGGGAGGCCACCGTGCGGATGCCGGTTCGGGTGTGGCGCGAGGCGATCGACCGGCACTTCCCGGGCTGCGGCTGGCTGCGGCTGCCCGAGGACGTGATGGACGCGCTGCTCGCCTACCGCTCGCGCCGCGCCCTGCCGACCTGGGAGGCCACCGTGCGCGAACTGCTGGCCGGCGCCGAGGTCGGGGAGGCGGCCCGGTGACCGCCCCCGCCACCGCCTTCACCCCCGAGGTCGAGGCCAGGTTCGCCCAGGCCCGGCAGATCGCCGACGCCGTCCTGTTCGAGGGCTACGTGCTCTACCCCTACCGGGCCTCGGCGGCCAAGAACCGGCTGCGCTGGCAGTTCGGCGTCCTCGTCCCGCCGGGCTACGGAGCGGACCGCGGCGAGCACTTCCACCAGCGCACCGAATGCCTCATGGAACCGCGCCCCGGCGACCGGCTGGCCGTCGAACTGCGCTTCCTGCGGGCGCGGCGGCGCACCGTCGAGCGGGCCACCCGCGGCGGCTACGAGGAGGTCGAGGAGCTGGAGCTCGCCGACCGGGTCCTGGTGCCGTGGGACGAGGGGGTCGAGGACCGCGTCGAACTCGTCGTCGGGGTGGAGGAGTTGGCCGGCGAGGTGGTCCGGCCCTTCCACCTCCCGGCCGGCCGGGAGGTGGAACGGCTGCGCGCGGACGGCGCCACCGTCGGCCGGCTGCTGCGCCGCTGGGAGCGGACCGACGGCCTGCTGCGGCTGACCGCCCGGGACGTCCCCGGACCGTACGGGGTGCGACTGCTGACCGCCGTGGTGGAGAACACCACCGACTGGGCGCCGCGGCCCGAGGACGGGCGGGACGCGGCACTGGCACGCTCGCTGGTCTCGGCGCACCTGCTGCTGGGGCTCGACCACGGCTCCTTCCTGTCGCCGACCGACCCGCCCGAATGGGCCCGGGCGGCCGTGGCGTCGTGCCGCAACGAGCACACCTGGCCGGTGCTGGCCGGCCCGCCCGGCCGCGGCCGGGTGGTGCTCTCCTCGCCGATCATCCTGGAGGACCACCCGGCCATCGCCCCCGAGAGCCCCGGCGCCCTCTACGACGCCACCGAGATCGACGAGATCCTCGCGCTGCGCACCGCCGCCCTGACGGACCGCGAGAAGCGGGAGGCCCGGGGCACCGACGACCGGGCCGGCGCGGTGATCGACCTCGCCGACTCGATGCCGCCCGAGGTGCTGGAGCGGCTGCACGGCGCCGTGCGCGGCCTGCGCGCGATCACCGGCAACGCTCCCGACCGGCCCTGGTGGGACCCGGGCGACGACCCCGAGGTGGACCCGGACCGGGACAAGGTGCTGGTCGACGGCCGCGAGGTCGGCGCCGGCAGCCGCGTCCTGCTGCGGCCCGGACGGCGGCGCACCGACGCCCAGGACCTCTTCCTGGACGGCCGGACCGCCCTGGTGGAGGCCGTGCTGCACGACGTCGACGGCTCGGTGCACCTGGCGGTCACCCTGGAGGACGACCCCGGCGCCGACCTGTGGCGGGCCCAGGGCCGCTTCCGCTACTTCCAGCCCGACGAGATCACCCCGCTGGAGGCGCCGTGACGGAGGGAAAGGCGGAGGGAGAGGCGACAGGGGGAAAGGTGCTGGTCGCCGGGGTCGGCAACATCTTCCTCGGCGACGACGGCTTCGGCGTGGAGACCGTGCGGCGGCTGCGCGAGCACCCGCTGCCGCCCGACGTCGAACTGCTCGACGTCGGCGTGCGCGGGGTCCACCTGGCCTACCAGCTCCTGGACGGCTATCGGATGCTGGTGCTCGTCGACGCCACCGCCCGCGGCGGCGAGCCGGGCACGGTCTACCTCATCGAGGCGGACGCCGGACCGGTGGAGGCGCCCGTGCTGGACGGGCACCGGATGGGCCCGGACGCCGTGCTCGCGCTGCTCGGCACGCTGGCCGCCGGGACGGGCGGCTCCCCGCCCGCCCGGGTCCTCGTGGTGGGGTGCGAGCCGCGGTCGCTGGAGGAGGGGATCGGACTGAGCGCACCGGTGGCCGCCGCCGTCGAGGAGGCGGTCCGGCTGGTCCTGCGGACCGTCGGTGCCCGGGAACTGGCCAAGAGAGAGGTTTCACCGTCATGAGGAAGCTGCTGTGCCTGGCCGTACTGGCCGCCGTCGTGGCGCTGGTCGTGCAGAACCTGGACGACCTGAAGCGCTATCTGCGCATCCGCCGGATGTGAGCGGGGTGTTGGTGCGTCCGGTGTAGTCCCGGGCGCGGCGGCGGCGCGGCTTCGGGCCGCTGCCGCCGCCGCGGCCTGTAATGAGGCCTGTTGCCTCCCACGGCGGGAACGGGGCCCCATGCACGAGATGTCGATCGCGACGGCCGTCGTCGAGCAGGTGGACGCCGCGGCGCGCGCGCACGGCGCGGACGCGGTCGCGCGGGTGCGCCTGCAGGTCGGCGAGCTGGCCGGGGTGGTGCCCGCGGCCCTCGACTTCTGCTTCGAACTGGCCTGTGCCGGAACGCTGGTGGAGGGCGCGGTGCTGGAGACCGAGGCGGTTCCCGCGCGGGCCAGGTGTCTGCCGTGCGCGGGCGAGTGGGCCGTCGGCATGCCGCCCGACCTCGGCTGCCCGCACTGCGCCGCCGGCGGCCGGGTCGAGCTGCTGGCGGGCCGCGAACTGCAGATCCTCGGCGTCGAGTGGGCCGCACGCCCGCCGGGCGCCGGGGCCGGTGCCGGACAGGAAGGCTGAAACCCATGTGTCGCTCGGTGGAACTCCGGCAGGCGGTCCTCGCCCGGAACGACGAGGGGGCCCGTGAGCTGCGCGCCCGGCTGCTCGCCCGGGGCACCGTCGTGGTGAACCTGCTCTCCAGCCCGGGCAGCGGGAAGACGGCGCTGCTGGAGGCCGAACTCGGGCTGGCCCGGGAGCGCGGGATCGCCGTCGCGGCGCTCACCGCCGACCTCGCGACGGAGAACGACGCGGTGCGCCTCGCCCGTTCGGGCGTGCCGGTGAAGCAGGTGCTCACCGACGGGCTGTGCCACCTGGAGACCGGGATGCTCACCGGGCAGCTGGCCGGCTGGCTCCCCGAGGGCACCAGGCTGCTGTTCGTGGAGAACGTCGGCAACCTGGTCTGCCCGGCCTCCTACGACCTCGGCGAGTCGCTTCGGGTGGTGCTCGCCTCGGTCACCGAGGGGGAGGACAAACCGCTCAAGTACCCGACGGCGTTCGGGCTGGCCAACCTGGTGCTGGTGACCAAGGCGGATCTGGCGGCGGCGGTGGAGTTCGACGAGGCCGCGTTCCTGGCCGCCGTCGCGCGGGTCAACCCCGGCGTGGAGGTGGTCCACACCTCGGCCCGTACCGGGCAGGGGGTGGGGGAACTGCTGGAGCGGGCCCTCGCGGTGCTGGACGGCGTGCCGGTCCACCGGCCGGTGATGGCGGGCGCGCCGCAGCACGGGCACACGCACGGGGACGGGCACGGACACACCCACCCGCACGCGCATCCGCACGAGGACGAGGACGAGCACGACCACGAGCACGCGGTCGCGGAGACGTCGTGACGCCGGCTCCGGCACCGGCGGGCCGGGAGCGGCGCCGGGTGGCCGTCAGCGGGCTCGTCCAGGGCGTCGGCTTCCGGCCTTTCGTCTTCGCGCTCGCCACCGAGCTGGGACTCGCCGGCACCGTCACCAACACCGGCGAGGGCGTCCTGGCCGAGGTCGAGGGGGAACGCGCGGCGGTCGAGGCGTTCTGCCGCCGCGTCGCGGGCGACGCGCCGCCGCTCGCCCTGGTCGCCGCCGTCGAGCACACGCCCCTGCCCGCCACCGGCGACCGCGGCTTCGCCATCACCCCGTCCCGAGGCGACGGCCCGCGCCGGACCCTGGTACCGCCGGACACCGCCACCTGCGCCGACTGCCTCGCCGAACTCGCCGACCCGGGCGACCGCCGCCACCGCCACCCGTTCATCAGCTGCACCAACTGCGGCCCGCGCCACACCATCGTCACCGGCCTGCCCTACGACCGGGCCAACACCACCATGGCCGGCTTCCCGCTCTGCCCCGACTGCACCCGGGAGTACACCGACCCCGCCGACCGGCGCTTCCACGCCCAGCCGGTCTGCTGCCACGCCTGCGGGCCCCGGCTCGTCCTCACCGTCCCCGGCCGGCCGGACGTCGAGCGCGAGGCCGCCCTCGACGAGGCCCGCCGGCTGCTGCGCGAGGGGGCGGTCCTCGCCGTCAAGGGCCTCGGCGGCTACCACCTGGCCTGCGACGCGCGGAACGAGGAGAGCGTCACCCGGCTGCGCCTGCGCAAGCGGCGCGGCGCCAAGCCCTTCGCGCTGATGGCCCGGGACCTCGCGGAGATCGCCGCCCTGGCCCGGCCGGGCCCGGTCGAGGAGGAACTGCTCACCGGCCCGGCCCGGCCGATCGTGCTGCTGCGCCGTTCTGGGCGGGTGCTGGACGCCGTGGTGCCCGGCAGCCCCGACCTCGGCGTCATGCTGCCCTACACCCCGCTGCACCACCTGCTGCTCGCCCCGCCCGGGCCCGGGCTGCTGGTGATGACCAGCGCCAACCTGTCCGGTGAGCCCATCGTGACCGACGACCGGGAGGCCCTCACCCGGCTCGCCCCGCTGGTCGACGCCTGGCTGACCCACGACCGGACCATCCACGTCCCCTGCGAGGACTCGGTGGTGCGGGTGGTCGACGGGGAACAGCTGCCGCTGCGGCGCTCGCGCGGCTACGCGCCGCTGCCGCTGCCGCTCCCCGTGCCGGTCCGGCCCGCGCTGGCCGCCGGCGGCGACCTGAAGAACACCTTCGCGCTGGCCGAGGGCGGCTACGCCTGGCTGTCCGGCCACATCGGGGACATGGACGACCTCGCCACACTGGACGCCTTCGACCGCGCGGCGGCGCAGCTGGGGGCCGTCACCGCCGTGCGTCCGGAGGTGCTGGCGGTGGACCGCCACCCCGGCTACCGCTCCGCCCGGCACGCCCGGCGCACCCACCCGGCGGCGCAGGTGCGAACGGTGCAGCACCACCACGCGCACGTCGCCTCGGCCATGGCCGAGCACGGACTGGACGGCCGCCGCCCGGTCATCGGCGTCGCGTTCGACGGCACCGGCTACGGCGACGACGGCGCGGTGTGGGGCGGCGAGGTGCTGCTCGCCGACTACGACGGCTTCCGCCGGTTCGGCCGGCTGGCGTACGTACCGCTGCCGGGCGGCGACGCGGCGGTGCGCCGCCCGTACCGGATGGCGCTCGCCCACCTGTGGGCCGCGGGCCTGCCGTGGACGGCCGACCTGCCCGCCGTCCGGGACTGTCCGGGCGATGAACTGGTTGTGCTTGAGCGTCAGTTGGAGCGTTCGCTGAACTGCGTGCCGACCTCCAGCATGGGGCGGCTGTTCGACGCGGTGTCCGCGCTGGCCGGGGTCTGCCGGCTGGCCGGGTACGAGGCGCAGGCGGCGGTCGAGCTGGAGGCGGCGGCGCTGGAGCACGGACCGGCCGACGGGTACGCCTTCGCGCTGCGCCACGAGCACGGCGTGCTGGTCGGGGACCCCGGGCCGGTGCTGGCGGCGGCGGTCGCCGACCTCGCCGCCGGGGCGTCCGCCGGCCTGGTCGCCGCCCGCTTCCACGTCGCGGTGGCCGACCTGGTCCGCGCCATGTGCCGGGCCGCCCGGGAGGACGGCGGACCGGAGACGGTCGCGCTGACCGGCGGGGTCTTCGCCAACGCGCTGCTCTCCGCCGACTGCGGCCGGGGCCTGCGGGCCGACGGGTTCACCGTGCTGCGCCACCGCCGGGTGCCGCCCAACGACGGCGGGCTGGCGCTCGGCCAGCTGATGGTGGCGGCCCGGGCCGACGGGCCGCACGTCGCTTGAGGGTTGCGAGTGAGAGTTGCGAGTCGAGAGCCGAGTCGAGAGTCGATGGGAGAGAGCGCATGTGCCTGGCGGTGCCCGGCAGGGTGATGGAGATCGCGGAGCGGGACGGCACGCGGATGGCGGTCGTCGACTTCGGCGGCGTCGTCAAGGACGTCTGCCTGGAGTACCTGCCCGATCTGGCGGTGGGTGAGTACGCCATCGTGCACGTGGGGTTCGCGCTGCAGCGGCTGGACGAGGAGTCGGCCCGGCGGACCCTCGACCTCTTCGCCGAACTCGGCCTGTTGCAGGAGGAGTTCGGCGACCCGTGGGAGGCGGCGGCCGGGCCGGCCGGAACGGAGGAGCGGAATTGAGGTACCTGGAGGAGTTCCAGAACCCGGAGCTGGCGGGAGGACTGCTCGCCGACATCCGGGCGGCGGTGACCCGGCCGTGGGCGCTGATGGAGGTGTGCGGCGGGCAGACGCACAGCATCATCCGGCACGGGATCGACCAACTGCTGCCCGAAGAGGTGGAATTGATCCACGGGCCGGGCTGCCCGGTGTGCGTGACCCCGCTGGAGGTGATCGACCGGGCGCTGGCCATCGCCTCCCGGCCCGGGGTGATCTTCTGCTCCTTCGGCGACATGCTGCGGGTGCCGGGCACCGACCGCGACCTGTTCCGGGTCCGCGGCGAGGGCGGGGACGTGCGGGTGGTCTACTCGCCGCTGGACGCGCTGCGGATCGCCAGGGAGAACCCGGACCGCGAGGTGGTGTTCTTCGGCATCGGCTTCGAGACCACCGCCCCGCCGAACGCCATGGCCGTCCACCAGGCGAGGAAGCAGGGCGTGCGCAACTTCAGCATGCTGGTCTCGCACGTACGGGTGCCCCCGGCAGTCGAGGCCATCATGAACGCGCCGGAGTGCCGGGTGCAGGCCTTCCTCGCCGCCGGGCACGTGTGCAGCGTGATGGGCATCGAGGAGTACCCGGCACTGGCCGAGCGCCACCGGGTGCCGATCGTGGTCACCGGCTTCGAACCGCTGGACATCCTGGAGGGGATCCGGCGCACCGTACGGCAGTTGGAGCGCGGTGAGCACACCGTCGAGAACGCCTACCCGCGGGCCGTCCGTCCGGAGGGGAACCCGGCGGCCCGGGCCATGCTGGCGGACGTCTTCGAGGTGGCCGACCGGGCCTGGCGGGGGATCGGCGTCATTCCGGACAGCGGGTGGCGGCTCTCGCCGCGCTACCGCGACCACGACGCCGAGTACCGCTTCGACGTCACCGGGATCACCACCCGCGAGCCCGAGCAGTGCCGCAGCGGCGAGGTGCTGCAGGGGCTGCTCAAGCCGGACCGGTGCGAGGCGTTCGGCACCGTCTGCACCCCGCGCAACCCGCTCGGCGCGACCATGGTGTCCAGCGAGGGGGCCTGCGCCGCCTACTACCTCTACCGGCGGCTGGGCGCGCCGGGCGTTTCCCGGGAGGCGAGCCCCGTTGGCTGACACCGAGACCCTGACGGAGAACCCGGCGGGGACCCCGGCCGAGCCGTCCGCCGCGCCCGACTTCTCCGGGTGGAGCTGTCCGCTGCCGCTGCGCGACCACCCCCGGGTGGTGATGGGGCACGGCGGCGGCGGGGCGCTCTCCGCCGAACTGGTGGCGGGCGTGTTCGCCCCCGCCTACGGCGGCCGGACGCTGGCCGGCCTCGCCGACTCCGCCGTGCTCGAACTCGGCGGCGCCCGGCTCGCGTTCTCCACCGACTCCTACGTCGTGCGGCCGCTGTTCTTCCCCGGCGGCAGCATCGGCGACCTGGCCGTCAACGGCACGGTCAACGACCTCGCCATGAGCGGGGCGCGGCCCGCCTACCTGTCCTGCGGGTTCATCCTGGAGGAGGGGGTGGAGATGGCGGTGGTGGACCGGGTGGCCCGCGCCCTCGGCGCCGCCGCGCGGGCGGCCGGGGTGGAGGTCGTCACCGGGGACACCAAGGTGGTCGAGGCCGGCCGCGGTGACGGCGTCTACCTGAACACCGCCGGTATCGGGCTCGTCCCGGCGGGCGTGGACATCCGGCCGCAGCGGGCGGTGCCGGGCGACGTGGTGATCGTCAGCGGGGACATCGGGCTGCACGGCGTGGCGATCATGAGCGTGCGCGAGGGCCTGGAGTTCGGGGTCGCGATCGAGAGCGACTGCGCGGCTCTCGGCGGCCTGGTCGAGGCGATGCTGGCCGTCACGCCCGACCTGCACGTGCTGCGCGACCCCACCCGGGGCGGGCTGGGCGCGGCGCTCAACGAGATCGCGGCGGCGGCCGGCGTGGGCGTGGTGGTGGACGAGCGCGCCGTCCCCGTGCCGCCCGAGGTGGCCAACGCCTGCGCCGTGCTGGGCCTGGACCCGATGTACGTCGCCAACGAGGGCAAGCTGGTGGCCTTCGTACCGCGCGCGGAGGCGGACGCGGTGCTCGCGGCGGTGCGGGCGCACCCGCTGGGCGCGGGCGCGGCGGTGATCGGCGAGTGCGTGGCCGAGCACCCCGGCACGGTCGTCGCCCGGACGGCGTTCGGCGGCACCCGGGTGGTCGACCTGCCGATGGGGGAGCAGCTGCCGAGGATCTGCTAGGCGGCAGGGCGGGGCGGGCCCCGGCGGACGGCGCACCCGTCCGCCGGGGCCCGCGCTGTCCGGTCGCCCACGAACGGCAGCCGGGGTAGCGTCACTCCTGGTCACATGATCGTCGCGGACCGCATGCCCGGGACGGGGTGCGGGTGGGGGCCGGCGTGGCCCCGCCGTCCCACCCGTCGACCCGACAGGAGTGTTCCACCGTGGCCGTACCCACCGCCTTCGACCAGCAAGCCACCGGATTCAGCCTTCCGCTCGCCTACAACCTGGCCGAGGCCGCCGAACTCGCCTACAAGGACGAGGCCACCATCGAGGCGCAGGCCCGCGAGTGGGGTTTCGACACGGTGCGTCACCATCAGACCCGCTTCACCCCGCCGTTCCCGCTCCAGGACGCCCAGGCCTACACGATGGCCGGCGACCACATGATCGTCACCGCCTTCCGCGGTACCGAGCCCGCCCAGATCCGCGACTGGCTCACCGACGCGACCACCCCGCCCTGGCCCGGACCCGCCCGCACCGGCTACGTCCACTACGGCTTCGCCGAGGCCCTCGAATCCGTGTACCCCGACGTCGCCAAGGCCATCGCCGACCTGCGCACCGACGGGCAGAGCGTCTGGTTCACCGGTCACAGCCTCGGCGGGGCCCTCGCCATGCTCAGCGCCGCCCGGCTGAGCCTGGAGGACCCCCGGCTCCAGGCCGACGGCGTCTACACCTTCGGCCAGCCCCGCACCTGCGACCGGCTGCTCGCCGCCGCCTACGACAAGGGCCTCCAGGGCCGCACCCACCGCTTCGTGCACGACAACGACATCGTGCCCGAGCTGCCCCCGGAGCCCGCGTTCACCCATGTGGAGACGCTGCACCGGATCGACTCCGAGGGCCACGTCCGGGGCAGGAACGGGCTGGTCGGCGCGGTGGGCGACCGGGCGAAGGGCCTGGGTGCCGCCGCCTTCTCCCCGGACGGCGAGGGCATCCGCGACCACCTGATGCGCAACTACCTGGCTGCCCTGGAGAAGGCGCTCGCCTGACGGCGCGGGCGGCGCCGGAGGCCGGCCGGGACTTGACACGCCCCGCGTGCGGTTTCGAGGCTGGGCGGCATGTCGCCGAACCGCCGGCTGGGCCAGGCCCCAGCGATGACCTCCGTGGACGCCGCAGCGCACACCGGGCCGACCGGGCCGACCGGGCCGGAGCACCTCGACGTCCTGATCGTCGGAGCCGGGCTGTCCGGCATCGGCGCCGCCTGTCACCTGCGGCGCGAGCACCCCGGGCGGTCCGTCGCGATCCTGGAGGCGCGGGACGCGATCGGCGGCACCTGGGACCTCTTCCGCTACCCCGGCGTGCGGTCCGACACCGACATGTTCACCCTCGGTTACGCCTTCGCGCCCTGGACCGGCGCGAAGGCGATCGCGGACGGCGCCTCCGTCCGCGAGTACATCCGGCGCACGGCGGGCGAGTACGGCGTGGACCGCCTGGTCCGCTACCGGCACCGGGTGGTGCGCGCCGAGTGGTCCAGCGCCGAGGCCCGCTGGACGGTGACCGCCGAACTCGGCGACCCGGGTGGCCCCGGTGGCGGCGGAGGCGGGACGGTGACGCTCACCTGCCGGTTCCTCTACGCCTGCAGCGGCTACTACCGCTACGACCGGGGCCACACACCCGACTTCCCCGGCGTCGAGGACTTCGCGGGCCGGCTCGTCCACCCGCAGCTGTGGCCCGAGGACCTCGACCACACCGGCAAGCGCGTCGTCGTCATCGGCAGCGGCGCCACCGCGGTCACCCTGGTCCCGTCGCTCGCCGCGCGGGCCGCCAAGGTGACGATGCTGCAGCGTTCCCCCACCTACCTGGTCAGCCTCCCGGCCCGGGACGTCCTCGCCGACACACTGCGCCGGGCGCTGCCGCCGCGCACCGCCAACCGGATCGTGCGCTGGAAGAACATCCGGGTGGGCCTGGCCACCTACCGACTCGCGCGCCGGGCACCCCGGTTGGCCCGCCGGCTGCTGATCGGCGGCGTCCGCCGCAGCCTGCCGGCCGGCTACGACGTGGCGACGCACTTCACCCCGCGCTACGCCCCCTGGGACGAGCGGCTGTGCGCCGTACCGGACGCCGATCTCTTCCGGGCGATCCGCTCGGGCCGCGCCGAGGTCGTCACCGACCGGATCGGGCGCTTCACCCCGGACGGCCTGCGCCTGGAGTCCGGTGCCGAGCTGCCGGCCGACATCGTCGTCACCGCCACCGGGCTCAGCCTGCTCGCCCTCGGCGGGATGCGGCTGGCCGTCGACGGCCGGGAGATCGAGCTCGGCCGGCACGTCGCATACCGGGCGATGATGCTCTCCGACGTCCCCAACTTCGCCTTCACCATCGGCTACACCAACGCCTCCTGGACCCTCAAAGCCGACCTGGTCGCCCGCTACGTCTGCCGCCTGCTGGCCCACCTGGACGGAACCGGGCAGCAGGTGGTCACCCCGGTCGCGCCCGCGACCCTGGAGCGCGAGCCCCTGATCGGCCTGAGCTCCGGGTACGTCCGGCGCGCGCTGGA
The DNA here is from genome assembly GCF_040609255.1 of Kitasatospora sp. NPDC004723. Lineage (NCBI taxonomy): Bacteria > Bacillati > Actinomycetota > Actinomycetes > Kitasatosporales > Streptomycetaceae > Kitasatospora > Kitasatospora sp. NPDC004723. Next base: position 115,288 of record NZ_JBEXJT010000008.1, read on the forward strand.
GGACTTCCCCAGCCAGGGCACGACCGCCCCGTGGCGGGTGCACCAGAACTACCCGCGCGACCGCCGGATCCTGGCCGAGGGCCCGGCGGCCGACGGCGCCCTGCGCTTCTCCTCGCCCGCCGCGGCCGGGCCGGCGGGCGGCGACGGTCCGCGAACGGTCACGGTGGACGGGCGGCGCGTGCGCTACCGCGACACCGGGACGGGCCGGCCGGTCCTGCTGATCCACGGTCTCGCCCGATCCCTGGAGGACTGGAGCGAGCAGCACCGGCTCCTCGGCGAGGGACACCGCGTCATCAGCCTCGATCTGCCGGGCTTCGGCGGCTCCGAACGGCTGCCCGGTCCGACGACCCTGCCCGCCCTGGCCGCCGCGGTGCGCGCCTTCCTCGACGAAGTCGGCGTGCGCGAGCCGGTCCGGGTGGCGGGCAACTCGCTCGGCGGCGCCGTCGCCATGCGGCTCGCCGTCGACGCGCCCGACCGGGTGCACAGCCTGCTGCTGGCCGGCAGCGCGGGCTTCGGCCGCGAAGTCACCGCCGCCCTGCGGATCCTGGCGGTCCGCCCGCTGGGCCGGATGCTGCTGACCCGCCCCGGCCGCTCCGCCGTTGCCCGGGCCGAGCGGGCGATCTTCCACGATCCGTCGTTCGCCACGACCGCCCGGATCGAGCACGCGCTGCGCCTGGCCGACCGGCCCGGCGCGGCGGACGCGATGCTGGAGGTCCTGGCGGACCTCGGCTCGCCGCGCGGCGCCCACGAGGCCTGGCGCCGCACCCTGCTCGCCGGGGTCGGCGCCCTGGGCCTGCCGGTGTTCGTCGTCTGGGGCGACCGCGACCGCGTGCTGCCCGCCCGGCACCTGGCCGCGGCCCGCGTGGCCCTGCCGAAGGCCCGCACCCGCCTGTTCCGGGCCACCGGCCACATGCCGCAGATCGAACGCGCGGAGGACTTCGCCGAGTTGGCGCTGGACTTCTGGGCCTGACCGGGCGGCGCGGGCCGGCCCCGGGTCGGGCCGGGGCGGGCGGTCGTCGTGGGGGGTGTCCCGGTGCGCGTCGGGTGCGCACCGGGACACCCTTCGGCCGACCGGCCTCAGCGCCGCACGGTCAGTTGGCGACGACCCGGGCCGTGGTGGTGACGCGGTTGAGTTCGAGGTCCGCGATGTACAGCGAAAGGTCGACCGAGGACCTGCTCCACGCCTGGTCGGCCGAGGCGGTGGTCACCGGGACGGTCACCTTGCCCGGCACGCCGACGCAGGGGACGTGGATCGAGCCCCTGCCGGACACGCCGGACTGGGTGCCCTGCACGGTGATGGCGGCCGACTGGAACTCCGGGAGGCACTGGTAGGTCACGGAGACGTTCAGCGTACGGCCGGAGTCCGCCACCGTGGCACCGTCGGCGGCGATCGAGATGGAGCGGGCGTAGGCGGGCGCGGTCGCGAGGACCACGCCGGCCGCGGCGACGGCGGGGACGGCCAGGAACCGGGTGAACTTCGTACGGGCGGACGAGCGCATGGTGATCTGCTCCAGTGGTGAGATGACGGCGGGGAATTCCCGCGCCCCATCGTGCTGTCGGCAATCGCCGGGATCGGCCGGAGAATCGGCGGGCGTCCGAAATGGCATGGCGAAATGGCGTGGAGTCGTCCGCCGGAAATCGCGTGTACGGCGTGTGTACGGAACGTAGACCGGATTTTCCTAGGGTTGGAATCTTCCGGGCCCGCGAATTCGGGACGACGGTCGAAATCGAAGTCCGGGGAGAACCGGTCTCACCCGCCGAAAAGGCGGGCGTGCTGCCGGAGGTATTCGCCGACGCCGGTGGCGGGGCGTCCGGTGACCTGCCGGACGCCGTCGGCCCGGCGGTCGTAGCGGTTCTCGGCGTGCAGGCGGGCCATGGTGGAGATGTGCTGGAAGGTGTGCTCCGACAGCGCCAGGGGTTTGAGGTCGCGGTCGATCCACTCGTCCAACGGGACGTCGGCGTAGCGGACCGGCCGGCCGAGGGCGTCGGAGGCCTCGGCGGCGAGGGCGGGGCCGTCCAGGGAACGCGGGCCGGTCAGTTCGAGGACGCGGCCGAGGTACGGGGCCGGTTCGGCCAGGACCTCCGTGACGACGGCGGCGACGTCGGCGGCGGCCACGGGGGAGGTGCGGGCCCGGCCGAGCGGCAGTCGGACGGTGCCGTCCACGGCGATCGAGGACAGGCCGGCCCGGAACAGCGGGTTCTCCAGGAACACGGTGGGCCTGATCTCGACCACGGGCAGTCCGGACCAGGTGAGGGCCTGTTCCACCAGCCACTGCTGACGGTGCTGGTGCGACTCGCCCGCGTCCCTCGGGCCCAGCTCGGAGACGGTCAGCTGCGACATGTTGACGAACACCTCCGGCCGCTGCGCCGCGCGGGCCACGGCCGCCGTCGTCAGGGCGGCTTCCAGGTACCCGGCGGAGACGCCCATGCCGAAGTACACGCGCGGGCAGTCGGCCATGGCCGCCGCCACGTCGTCGATGCGGGTCAGGTCCCCGACGACGACCTCGGCGCCGGTCGCGCGAAGGGCGTCGGCGCGTTCGTCCGCACGGCGTACCAGGGCGCGGACCGGGAGGCCGCGTCGGCGCAGGTTCTCGACCACGGATCGTCCGACGGCTCCCACGCGGCCGGCGGCGCCGGTCACCAGAATCGGTTGCACGGTGTCCCTCCAGGGTGTGGGTACGGCACACCAAGGGTGACCGCTCGCCCGCCCGGCCGCCCGGCCGCCGAGCGGGCGGGAGGGCGTCAGTGGGTGCGGTAGGCGTCGACGACGGTCTGGTCGAGAGTGTTGCCCTCGGTGTCGGTCAGCTCCGCGCGCAGCGAGACGGCGGTGTCCGCCGCCGCCGGGTTCGGGACCGTGACGGCGCCGGCGTCGACCGGGAGCCGGGTCCAGGAGGCGCCGCCGTCCGCGGACATCGAGACCGTCAGCGAGCGGACCCGGCCGTTCGCGGCGGCGCCCTGCACGGTGACGGGCACCCGGATCGGGCTGCCGGCCGCGGCGGTGCCGTCCGGGTTCAGCTCGGGCGAGAACCGCACGACGCTCACCGGCAGCGGGGTCGGCCCGGTCGTCGCGGCCGAGGGGAAGGTCCACGAGGCGTTCACCCGGGTGGTCGCGCCGGTCGCGGCCCTGCGGGTGACGGTGGCGGCCAGACGGTACGAGGCCGGGGCCGCGGGCACCGTGAACGCGGCGCGCCCGGCCGCGGCGTCCGCCCCGGAGCGGGTGCCGATCAGTGCGCCGTCGCGGTGGAGCGCGGTGTAGGCCGTGTCGAAGGACGGCGCCGAGGGCACGTGGCCGTCGCCGTCGGCGAGCAGCGGGAGGTTCGCGGTGATGGTGTCGCCGTCGCGTTCGACGCCGGCCCGGTCGGTCAGCGCCGGGCCGAGGACCGGGCCCTCGAAGGTCTGGGTCGTGGTCGTCCCGGCCCGCAGGGCGAGGCCGTTGGCGAAGTAGCGGTTCGTCCGGGCGCCGTCGCCGCCGGGCGGCGCGAAGCTGAGGTCCCAGGTGCCGCGGTGGGGCGTGACGTGGACGGTGGCCGTGCCGGGGAACGGCATGCCCTGCGAGAGCCCGATGGTCGGTCCGGCGGCCGGTCCGGGGGTCGGCCCCAGATCGAAGGTCGCCGTCCCCGCGCCGCCCGGCCGGGCCGCGCCGCGGATCCGCAGGGTGGCGAGTTCCTGGGCGGTGTAGTGATGGGTGAGCCCGGTCAGCGCGCGGGTGCCGGAGAAGGTCCGGCCGAGCGCGTAGGTGTCCGTGTCGCTCGCCCAGTACGTGTCGTACCACTGCCTCACCGAGCCGGGTTCGCTGTCGGGACCGAGGTGGGCCACCCGCAGCGGGTTCGGCGTCAGCTTGACCATGCTGGCCATCCTGGTGGCGCCCTCGTGGGTGACGTCCAGGAACATCCCGGCCTGCAGGAAGCGCGCGGAGCCGTCGGCGGGCCGGACGTCCACGGGGGCGGTGGTCCGCGCGTCGACGGTGACGGTGGTGTCCTGGTCGAGGTCGAGCCGAGGCTGGACGATCCAGTCGGTGCCGTCGGCCGGCCGCTCGGTGAACAGCGTGCTCTCCAGCAGGTACCGGCCCTTGGGCAGTCGCAGGGTGGTGACGCCGGAGGCGTCGTAGGGCTGCTCCGTGCGGTCGGCGCCGGCGCCGGAGATGCCGAAGACGGAGGTGACGTACCTCGCGGGCGCCTGGCCGGCGCGGTCCAGGTGGCGGATCGTGAGGGTGTACGTCGGCGGCTCCGCGGCGACGGCCGCGCCGCTCCAGTCGGGCGTCAGGCCGCCGACCAGCGTGACGGCGACGGCCAGGGCACGGAGGACGGTCCGGCGGGGTGTGGAAGTTGTGCTCATGCCCTGACCTGGCCGCACGGGCCCCGGAGTTCCTGTGATCCGGGCCACGTGCGCGGGCCTGCCGTCCCGGCGGGCTCGCCGGCCCCACGGTTTCCGGGTGCGCCGGGCGGCCGGGATCGGCGATGTGCGGGTCTTGCCGCCGTGCCGTTGCCACGGCCGCCGTGAGCTGCGGATCACGCTCCGGGCGGACGGGGGGACCGCCATGATCGACGTGCCGGTCGAACCGGTGCGCCGCCGGCTCCACGATCGGGTCTTCGCCCTGGTGCCCCGCGATGGGGGGCCGAACTGGTCGACTGGGACCTCGAGTCGGGCCGCTTGGCCGGGGGCGGTCCGGGACGTTGCTGTCCGCCCGTACCGGGTCTCCGGGTACGGGCGGACAGCGGGCGTTCGGCGGGCGTGCTCAGCGGGTGCCGCGGCGGCGGGCGACGCGGGCGAGCACCGCGCCGGAGAGGAGCGCGGTGGCGGAGGCCGCGCCGACGGCGGCGAGGGCCTGGGCGGGCGAGCCGGTGGCCGCGAGCTCGGCCGGGGCCGTGCCGTCGCGGCCGTTGCGCCCATCGCGTCCGTCGCGCCCATCGCGTCCGTCGCGTCCGTCGCTTCCGCCGCGGCTCGTGCTCGCGGCCTCGCGGATCTGGCGGGTGACGACGTCGGGGTGGGACATCATCGACACGTGCGAGGAGTCGACCTCGACGGTGCGCGACCTGCCGCGCTCGGCCTCGAAGCGTTCGAGGTCGGGGGCGATGGCCTTGTCCTGTCCGGAGACGACGAACCAGGACGGGATGTCGTGCCAGGCGGCGGCGGTGAGCTTCTCGCCGAACCCGGCCTCGGAGACCGGACGCTGCTCGGCGGCCATCCGGCGGGCCCGGGACTCGGGCAGGTCGGCGGCGAAGACGTCGTGGAACCTGTCGTTCCTGATGTACAGGTCGGTGCCGCTGCCGCCGCGGTCCTTGAAGGGCACGGGGTTGAGCGAGGTGCCGAGCTCGCTGCCGGTGAACTTGGCGGACAGCTCGGCCGGGGACTCGCCGACGTCGGGCATGAACGCCGACACGTAGACCAGGGCCTGCACGTTCGGGTTCCCGGCGGCGGCCTGGGTGATGACGGCGCCGCCGTAGGAGTGGCCGGCCAGCACGATCGGGCCGATGATGCTCTTCAGCAACTCGGCGACGGAGGCGGCGTCGTTGGCCACGCCGCGCAGTTCGTTGGGCGGGGCCAGGACGGGGAAGCCGTCGGCGAGCAGGCGTTCGACGACGGCGTCCCAGCCCGAGGCGTCGGCGAACGCGCCGTGCACCAGGACCACCGTCGGCTTCCCCCCGCCACCCGGTCGACCGCCACCACTCGGCCCGCCCCCGGCCTGGGCGGCGAGGGCGGGGGCGGCGGTGGCGGCGACCGCACAGGTGGCGAGTGCCACCGTGGCGGCGGTGAGGAGCGGGGAACGGGGCAGTGATATGCCCATGATTCCAACCTTTCGAATGGGGTGAGGCTGCAACCACCCTGTGCACACCCGAGCGCCGGCAGCACCTCGCGCTGCGCACGGGGAGTGAACCCGCACGGCCGTTCGGGTTCCGTGGCGGTCGGCGGGGGCCGACCGGCGCGCGACCGGGAAACGACCTGGCGCGCGGGGTCGCGGGCGGGGCCGGCGGCCCTAGCATCGAGGCAGCGGGGGGAACTTGTCGCGATGCTGTTCCGCGCTCGATCATTGCCGTATGACGGCTGGTACTCCGCAGTTTGACGTTGCGTCGATTCTCCGCGAGGTGAAATTGGTCCGCTCCGAGGGGCTGGTCCGGATCCGTGACCTGGACCTTCCGTTGCTTCGCGGGATGGCCGTCTCGGCGCCCGGGGCCGTCGTGGAGGCCTGGCCGGTCGAGGTGGAGAAGCTGCTGCGCGAGGCGGTCTCCCGGCTGGGCGGCGGGGACCTCCAGGAGGCCGCCGAGCTGACGCTCGGGCTCGCGCCGGGCATGCGGGACAGCGTGGCGGCGGAGCGGCGCAAGCGCGCCGCGCGGGTCTACAGCCTGAGTACCGAGCGCTTCCGCAAGAGTCAGGAGGGGACGGTCCTGGCCCAGGTGGTCGAGCAGCTGTGCTGGATCGCGGGGGCGGGCGCGCGCGACGTTCCGGGGGCGGGCGGAACGGTGCCCGCGCCTTACCGCCAGCACCGCGAGTTGCGGATCGATCGCCAGGGGCGCGCACGGCGGGTTCTGCTGCACATTCACCCGGTCGAGTGGCTGCGCTGCGTGGACGTGGTCGTCTCGCCCAGCAACACCCACTTCGAGCTGCCCCCGGTCTACAAGTCCTCGGTGGCCGCCTCGCTGCGGCGGGCCGCGGCCGGGCGCGACGCGACCGGCGAGGTGGTCGCCGACCACCTCGCCGACGCCCTGGCGGCGGCGCGGCACGAGCGCGGGCTGCCGGCCGGGCCGGTGCCGCCGGGGGCCGTGCTGGCGACCGCCCCGGGGGCACTCGCCCGACGCGGCGTGCGGCGGATCTACCACGCCGCCGTGACGGCGCCGAGGCCCGGCACCAACGACTACGACACCACACCGCAGGGCGTCGCCGACGCGGCCGCCCGGGTGCTGGAGCTGATGTCTCGGGAGGGCGCCGCCTGCACGCCCCCGCTGCGCTCGGTCTGCTTCCCGCTGCTGGGCGCCGGCCGCGGCGGCCTGCCGGTCGAGGCCAGCGTCGGGGCCATGTGGCCCGTGCTCGACGCGGACGGCGGTCCCGACCGGGAGGTGCACCTCATCGTCCGCCGCCCGGACACGGCGGACCAGTTGGCGAGGTTCCTCGGCGCCGAGCAGCTGCCCCCCGACGGCGCGGCCGCGTGCTCCGGCGGACCGGCGGAAGGAGAACGGCCGTGGTGAACGCCGTGGCGTTGCTGGCCGGGTTCGCCGCGAGCTGGTCGCGGCTGTCGCCCCTGCTCGACCCCGGCGCGCGCCGGGCCCTGGTACCGATCCTGGCCGAGTTCAGGACGGTGGCGGGCGCCGACGAGGCCGACGCCCGCACGCTCGCCGCCCGTGCCGTCGCGACGGTGCTGGACGGACTCCCGGCCGACGAGGCCGAGCGGCTGCGGGCCGACGCGCAGGGCGCGCGGTTCTCCGACGCCTCACCGGACCCGCGCCACGACGGCTACAGCGCCGCCGACCTCTGTCTGCTCGTCGTCGACCGCAACCCCATGGTCGGGCCGCTGCTCGGACCGATCCGCGAACGGCTCCTCGCCGCGCCGGCCGTCGTCCGGCCGGTCTGGGAGGAGATCGACCCCAGGCTCGTCGTCCTGACCGGTCCGGACGGCCGACGACGGCTGCCCGCCTTCCAGTTCGAAGCCGCCCTGATGCCCTGGGCCGTCGTCCTGGACGTCAACGCCGCCCTACGGGCCGACGCCGACCCCTGGGGCGCCGCCGACTGGTGGCTCTCCGGCCACAGCCTGTTCGGGGCCGCGCCCGCCGAACTGCTGGGACGCGGCCGGGACGCCGAACTGCTCGGCGCTGCCAGGGCGTTGGCCGGCCTGGACGGGGAGGAGTAGTCGTGCCGAGGTACCCCTGCCCCGACAGCCTGCCGGGCGAGCCGATCCGCGCCGTCCTGGCCGCCGGAACGACCCTCTACCGCGTGCACTCCACCCACCGCTCCCCGGTCGCGTTCAACTCCGTCCCCGCGAAGGCGCTCTACGACGGCGGCCGGTTCGACGGCACGCCGAACGACGAGTACGGCTTCCTCTACGCCGGGTTCGGCCCCGGCGCCGCGCTCTGCGAGGTCCTGCTGCGCTCCATCCCGTTCGACGCGAGCGGAGGCCCGCGACTGCTCCAGCGGGCCGCCTTCGAGCGGCGCAGCCTGTCCGTGCTGCGACTGCGCGAGTCCGTCCAGGCGGTCTCCCTGATGTCCGGTACGGAACTGGCCGCCGTGGGACAGGACTCCTGGCTGATCCACGCCGAGGGCCTGGAGTACCCGCAGACCCGCGACTGGGGCCACTGGATCAGGGAGCGGACCAAGACCTGGTCCCAGGGCTTCGTCTGGCCGTCGAAGCGCGAGCCGGCCGACCGGGTCGTCGTGCTGTTCGAGGACCGCTGCGGCGACGCACCGCTCGAACCGACCGGCCACACCGTCGACTTCGGCACCGAGGAGGGCGAGGAATGGCTGAACGCGGCGCTCTCCCCGTACCTCACCCGGACCTCCCCGAAGCAGCCCGGAAGGTGGCTCTGACATGGCGGCGGACTACGACCTCCACGTGCTGTTGTACGAGATCCAGGAGGCGTCCCGGGGCGGTCTCCTCCTCGCCCAGGACATGAACCGGATCACCGGTACGGTCCTGGACCACCTCGGCTGCGCCACCGGCGACGAAGCCTTCGAACTGCTCTACCGCGACTGGAAGGCGCTGCCGGCCGGCACACTGCTGTCCGGGATGCGCGCCGGCCAGATCATCTCCGTCCTGCCGCTGCTCCAGCTCGACCGCAACGCGCCGCTGCACGGCCGGGACGCCGAACTGCTGGCCGCCGCCAGGTCGCACGGGCCGACCGGGAAGCCCTGGCAGACGGACATCGGCGCGCTGGCCGCCGGGCTGCAGGCGCGGGGCGACCTGACGTCCCCGGCCGAGCTGGAGCGGACCCTCGCCGAGGTGGACCGCCTGCTCGCGGACGTGCCGCAGGACGGCGATGCCCACGGCGCGCTCACGTTCATGCGCGCCTCCCTGCTGTTCAACCTCGCCCAGATCGCGGGCGGTCAGGACGACTTCGACGAGGCGGTCGACGAACTCGTCCGCCTGGCGGACCGACCGGTCTTCGCCGCCCCCGGGACGCGACAGGTCTTCCCAGCGCAGCTGGCGATGTTCCGATCCAGCCAGGCCACCCGCCGCGAGGACGAGCCCGCGCTCGCGCAGGCGATCCGGGAGATGGAAGCGGCGCTGGCCGAACTGCCGCCCGACTTCATGGACCGCGCGAGCTTCATGACGGTGATCGACACCGCCAAGTACAACCTCCGCGCGCTGCGGGCCCGACGCGGCGGCGAGGGGGACTGGAAGCTCACCCCCGACGCCCTGACCGCCCCGGCCCCGATCGAGGAGATCCGCCGGCACTGCGCGCTGCTCCCGCCCGGCCCCAGGGCCGACGCGCTCACGGATGCCGCGATCGGCCGCAGTGCGCACGCGCTGGCCGCCGGGGACGGGGTCCTGCTGGCCGAGGCGATGGCCCTCGTGGAGGACGCGCTGGAACTGACCGACCCGGACAGCGACAACTGGACCCGCCAGACCCACCTCCTGGGTGTCGCCCACTGCGCGGCACCGGAGCTGGGCCCTATGCCTCCCGGTCTCCGCCGGCACCACCTGGACCAGGGCATCGCCCTGCTGAGACACTCCGCGCGGGCGGCCGGGGGACCGGAGCACACCCTCTGGGGCGCCACGACCATGAGTCTGGCCCAGGCCTTTCGCCGACGGGGCCGGACGCGTCAGGTCCGCGCCGGGTCCGCGGGCGGCGACCACGCGGAGTCCCGGCGCCTCGGCCTCGACGCCTTGCGGGCCCCGGCCTGGGGCGTCCTGCTGCAGTCGGGTACCGCCCACGCGGCCGAGGTCGCCCGCCTCGCCGGTGCGCAGGCCCGCGAGGTGGCCCGCTGGAGCCTCGCGGACGGCGCGTACGAGGACGCCGTCCGCGCGCTGGACGCCGGCCGGGGGCTCGCCCTGCACGCGGCCACCGTGAGCGCCACCGTGCCCGACCTGCTGGTCTCGCTGGACCGGGCGGACCTGGCCCGGGAGTGGCGGGCCGCCGGAGCCGAACCGGTCGTCGACCACGGCGCGGCACTGTCCGCGCCCGGTTCGCCCGCGGGGCCGTCGAGCCGCTTGCGGCGCCGGGTGCTGGAGACGCTCGCGGCCTCGCCGGTGCGCGGGCGGGTGCTGGAGACCCCGGAGCCCGGTGAGATCGGGGCGGCGCTGCGCGCGCTCGGGGCGACGGCGCTGGTGTACCTGCTGGCGGGCGACGACATGGGCCAGGGCGCCGCGCTGCTGGTCCACGCGAACGGCCGGGTCGAGGCGATCGTGCTGGACGGGCTCAGGACGGACGCCCCGCCGCTGACGCGCTACCGGGCCGCCGGGACCCCGGGACGGGTGGCCGGTGCGCCGCCCGGCGGGCCCGCGCCCGCCGGGCCCGCCGCCGGGACGGCCGCCGACCGGGCGGACGCCCTCGCGGAGCTCTGCGACTGGGCGGGGCGGGCGGTGATGGGCCCGCTGCTCGACCGGGTCGGCCGCAGCCCGGGCCGGGCGCCCACCCTGGTGCTCGTCCCGATGGCGGAACTCGCCCTGGTGCCCTGGCACGCGGCGCGCGTCACCGGGCGTCGCGGTCGGCGGAGCCGGGCCTGCCAGGAGGCCACCGTCTCCTACATCCCCTCCGCCCGGCTGCTGTGCGAGGTGGCCGCGCGGCCCGCGTCGGCGGCCCGTGAGGTGCTCGTGGTGGGCAACCCCACCGGCGACCTGCACCACGCCGGGGCGGAGGCCGCCGCCGTCCACCGCGACTTCCACCCGGAGGGCGCCCTGCTCGACGCCCGCACCGCGACCCCGGCGGCCGTCCGGGACTGGCTGCGGCGCCAGCGCGGCGGCGTGCTGCACCTCGCCTGCCACGGGACGGTCCGCGAGGGCGAGCGGCACAGCGCCTACCTCGCGCTGTCGGGCGGCACCCTGGCCGCCGAGGAGCTGACCGAGGACCTCACCGGCCGCCGTGCGCTGGAGCTGGTGGTGCTCGCCGCCTGCCGTACCAACGTCTCCGGGCGCGGCTACGACGAGGCCTACAGCCTGTCCACCGCGTTCCTGGTCAGCGGCGCGCGCTCGGTGCTGGGCTCGCTCTGGCCGGTGCCCGACGAGGCGACCTCGCTGCTGATGTACCTGACCCATCACTACCTGAGCCGGGAGGGCCTGTCGCCGGGGCAGGCCCTGCGCCGCGCCCAGGCGTGGTACCTGGACGACCGCCGGCAGGCGCCGCCCGGGATGGCTCCGGAACTGGCCGCCCAGGTGCCGGGCGTCCGGGCCGACGATCTGGTGAGCTGGGCGGGGTTCACGCACCTCGGCTGGTGAACCCCGCCCGGGCCGGCCCGGGTTCCTCGGCTCCTCGGCTCCTCGGCTCCTCGGCTCAGGGAACCTCGGTCCGTACCACCAGCGAGGCCGTCCCCCACCGTCCGTGGCCGCCCGGTGCCGCCCCGGCGACCCGGTCGCCGCTCGGCGGACCCAGGTGGACCAGCGGTCCGTTGTCGGCCGGGTCGGCCGAGCGGGCCGACCATCCGGTCCACGCGTCGAGCTGGAACGGCACGGTGTTCAGCACGTTCTCGGCCGCGATCACCTTGAGCACGTCGACGGTGGACGCCCCGCTGCGCGGCGGCTGTGTGTGGGGCAACTGGAAGCACACCGGCTCGTTCGCGCGGGCGACGCCCCGGTACCGACCGACGACGAAGTCGCCCGGGTAGTTGTCCGTCGTGGCGGCGTAGTCGGTGCTGAGGGAGACCAGGGTGCACCACAGGGTGCGGTCGGAGTCGTTGTGGATCAGGACCCTCAGCTGCGGGGGCCGGCCGTCCCGGGTGTACGAGCAGACGATCTCGCCGGTGCCGGTGCGCCGGAAGGTGCCGACCGAGGGGGAGTCGACGGTCACCCGGAGCAGGGTGGAGAGCCACGGGTCCGGGTTGGCGAGGTCCCTGATCCGGTGCCAGCGTGTGACGTGCGTCAGGAAGTCGGCCAGCCGGGTCGCGTCCGCCGCGGAGCGCAGCGGCAGGAACGGGGCGTCGCCACCGGCGCCCAGGACCTCGGCCGCGCCGTCGCGCAGCACCACGCGCAGTGGCAGGCCGTCGCCGCCGCGGGCGAGCAGCGGCGCGGCGGCCACCGCCCGCTCGACCAGCCGGACCGCGGCCCGGTCGTCCCCGGAGACGGTGACGGCCGCGGGCGGGAACGCCAGCGCGGACGGGGTCACCGGGTAGGCCGCGCCCGTGTCCTCCCGCCGGGCCCACGAGCCGACCGGGTCGACCAGCGCCGACTCCGGCCGCAGTTCGCGCACCACGACCTTCCGGCCGGCTCGTGAGGCGTCGGTGCCGGCGTCCGGGAGCAGGGTGAACTCGGCGCCGATGCGCCGGAGTCCGTGCGCCAGACCGCAGTTGACCTCGAAGCCGGCCGAGGTGGAACGGAGTACGAACGGGGCGGAGGTGAGCTCGTCGCCGTGCAGGAAGCGGCGGTTCTCGGCGCCCCGCAGCTCGGGGTGCTGGGGGCCGGAGGTGCGCCGACGGACCTGTTCCTCGGCGAGCGCGTGCAGTTGGCCGTAGGTGGTGTGCGGCCCGAGCCGCTCCAGGGCGTCGAGCAGGGCGTGGCTGAAGTGGCCGCGGTGGGTGCCGTCGATCAGCCCCTCGTGGGCCTTCTCCTGCGGCCGGCAGGCGGCGAGCAGGACGTGCCGGGGCGGCTCCGGGCCGGTGCCGCCCGCGCCCCGGGCGCCGGTCGGCGTGCCGGCGGACGGCCCGGTGGGCGGCTGCGTCGAGGGACCGGCGGCCGGCTCGGCGTCCCACCAGGGCATCCACTCCACGCCGCGCGTGGTGAGGCCCGGGTCGTCGTCGCGGCTCGCTCCGCCGGCGTGGCAACAGTCCAGGACGGCGACCACGTGCGTGCCGCCCCGGGCGAGTCCGTCCAGCAGCGGGCCGAGGGTGGTGTCCTGGAGCAGGGCCCGCCCGCCCTCGGTGAGGCTGTCGTGGCAGACCAGCGCCTGGTACCGGCCGGTCGCCTCGCGCGGGTCGCCGGTGGGGCGGGAGGCGCCGTGGCCGCTGAACCACAGCAGCGCGGTGTCGCCCGGCCCGCACCGGCCCAGGTGGTTCCGGATGCCCTGGCGCACCGCGGCGGTGCCGGCCTGTTCGTTGAGCAGCGTCCGGATCCGCGTCGGCGGTCCGGGTCGGCGGGTCAGCCAGGCCTCCACCGCGCGGATGTCGTTCTCACATCCCTTGAGCGGTTTGGTCGGGTAGCGGTCGATGCCCACGAGGAGGGCGTAGACGGTGCGCATGCGGTGATCCTTCCAGCCCGGGCCGGTCGGGCGCGGGTCGTTCGTCGGGCGGATGGTGGGCGGGTGGTGGGCGGGGTGCGGGCGGGCGGCAGTAGGGTGCGGCGCTGCAGGGTTGACTGGGTGTCGGCAAACGGGCAGCGCGCGCGTGAGGAACTTGGTGTGACGTACGGAAATCAGAACTCCTTTCCCCGGCGGGACGTTTCGCTGCGGCAGCGGTTCCGGGGTGAGGAGTGGCCGACCCTGCGGGAGCTGGTGGCGCCGGTGTGGCGGGCGGTCAGCGGGTGGGTCCTGGTGCCGGTGCTGTTCTGTCTGTGGCCGTTCCTGATGTTCCTGGGGCTCTACCCGATGGCCCGGTCGGCCCGCCGGCTGGCGCGGCGGGTGTTCACGGTGGCCGGGCCGCAGGGGATGACCGACCTGGCGGTGCTGCGGGTGCAGAGGGTGCGGGCGCGGCTGGCCCTCGCGGCAGGGTTCGTGGTGCTGGTCGTGTACGGGACGCCGGAGGACTGGGGAGGGATCGGCGATCAGGTGCAGCTGCGGCTGCTGATCACGCCGTGGCTGGTGCTGGTGAGCGCGCCGGTGGTGGTCGGGGTGCTGTTCCGGCTCGCCGGACCGGACGCGCGGCCCGCCATGCGGGCCCGGGTGCGGCCGGCGGTGCGGATGGCGCTGCAGTACGTGGGCGCCTGTTCGGCGGTGCCGGTGCTGCTGTGGCTCGCCGACCGGGTGCAGGGGTCGGTCCACACCCTGCTGCTCGGGCAGGTCTTCGACCTGCTGGTCCTGGCGGTGCCGATCTGGGTGCTGATGTTCGTGGCCTTTGCCTCGCCGACGGTGGTCCGCACCGCCTTCACCCTGGACCGGGCCCACGCGGCGCTCCCGCCGGTGCTGACCGGCGTGCTGGTCTGGGAACTCGCCCTGACCGGCCTGCTGTTCGGCGGTCCGCCGCCCGGCCCGCTGCCCGTCCAGCTGTGCGCCGTCCTCGGCGGACCGGCCGGCGTGACCGCCGTGGCCTGGTGGGAGGTGCGGCGACTGCGTACCCGCTTCGGGGTCTCCCTGCGCGGTACGGCTGCGGCGGTGAGCGCCGCCGGGTAGCGTCTACGGGGCCATGGTCAGGCCCGCTGAGGCGGCGCCGCGGCTGAGGACCACGGAGCGGATGTGGTCCAGGGCGCGGGCGTAGTCGGTGCGGCCGGGGGCGCGGTGGGTGGCTTCGCGCAGGTCGAGGACGCGGTAGGGCGGGCCGAGGTCGGTCAGCTGGGGGATGAACTCGGCCTTGGCGACCGTCCACCGCAGGCCGGGGGCGTTCGGCGGGGTGAAGGTGAAGCGGGCGATCGAGCTCCAGTTGCCGCGCGGGTCCTCGGCGCCGTCGTAGGTGAACATGTGGCCGGCGAGCTGGTCGCCGAGGCCGTACACGGCCCAGGTGTCGTTGATCTTCTCGTACGCCTGGGGGATGTGGGCGTGGGTGCCGAGGATCAGGTCGATGTCCGGTCGGCCCTCGCCCTGTCCGGTGGCCAGCTCGCGGGCCAGGGTGAGCTGTTGCTCGTTCGGGGTGTCCTGCCACTCGGTGCCCCAGTGGACGCTCACCGCGACGACGTCGGCGCCGTTCGCCCGGGCGGCGCGGGCGTCGGCGAGGATCCGGTCCCGGTCGATCAGGTTGACCGACCAGGGGCGGTCGGCCGGCAGCGGGATGCCGTTGGTGCCGTAGGTGTAGGCGAGGTGGGCCACGGTGGCGCCGCCGGCCCGGAGCAGTGCGGGTCCGCCCGCCTCGGCCTCGTCGCGGGCCGAGCCGGTGTGCGCCAGGCCGACGGCGTCCATGGCGTCGAGGGTGCGCCGGATTCCGGCGGGGCCGTCGTCGAGGGTGTGGTTGGAGGCGGTGTCGCAGGAGGTGTACCCGGCGTCCTTGAGGGCGCGGGCGACCTGCGGCGGCGACTTGAAGGTCGGGTAGCCGGTGAACGGCCCGCCGTCGGCGCCGTAGACGGTCTCCATGTGGCAGATGGCCAGGTCCGCGCCGCTGATCAGCGGTGTGACGCCGGCGAACATCCGGGTGAAGTCGTAGCCGGTGCCGCCGGCGTCCTCCTGGGCCTGCCGGATGATCTCGGTGTGCGGCAGGACGTCGCCGGTGGCGACGAGCGTGAACGCCCGCGGCCCGGTGGCGGTGGTGGCGACGGCGGGGGTGGCGGGGGTGCGGTCGTCGACCGGGGGAGGGATGGCCGGGGAGCCGCAGCCCGCGGCGGTGAGGAGCAGCGGGACGGCCAGCGCGGTGGCGGGTCGGTGGGGCAGGCGCATGGTCGACTCATCTCATGATCGGAAGGTGTCGCCGGCACTCCGACTATGCGACGCCCCGGCGCCTCCTCCGCGCCCCCACGCCCCGGGGTCACCCGAGGACGAAACCCGGTGACAGGTGTCCTGCGGGCAGGTTGACTGGCTCCCGAGGACGGAGATGACGGATGCGGACGGGTGAGGGACGGGGGCGGCAGGGTGGTACTGGCCAGGAAGGGGTCCCGCCGGATCGTCGTGGACGGTGTCGAGTACCGCTGGCGGGTGGGCAGGCGGCACCTGTGCTGCGACTACGAGGGCAGCACCTTGGGCTATGTGGCGGAAGCCGCGGTCGGCCCGGGATCGACGCTGGTCGTGGAGACCGGCCGTCCGGCCCTCGTCGGCCCGCGCCCGCTGCCGGAGGAGGTCGTCCTGCCGTGGGAGGTCGCCGCCGGCATCCGGGCCGCCCGGGCGAGGGGCTGGACGCCCGGCGCCGACGGCTCGCCGTTCCGGCTGTCCTTCTCGCCGGGAGCCGATGACGGCTCCGGTGCGCGGGCGGACTACGGTCGGGGTCGAGAGGTGTCGGAGGAATGAACCGGAGGGCGGACGGATGCGGATCACGGTGCTGACGGTGGCGGGCTGCCCCAACGCCCGGCCTGCGGTGGAGCTGGTCGAGGCCGCCCTGGAGGGGCGGGAGGCGGAGGTGGAGCTGGTCGAGGTGCGGGACGAGGCCGAGGCCGTCGAGCGGGGCATGTACGGGTCGCCGACCGTTCTGGTCGACGGTACCGACCCGTTCGCCCCGCCCGGGGCCGTGCCGAGCCTGTCGTGCCGGCTGTACCGGGGCGCCGACGGCACCGTGTCCGGCGTGCCGGGGGAGGCCGCCCTGCGCCGCGTGCTGGCCGGGGTCCGCTGAGCACCCGCGGTCAGCGCTCGGCGGTGGTGGGGGAGGCGCTCAGCAGGTCGAGCCGGGCATCGGCGGGGAAGCCCGCCGCGGGGCCGCCGGCGAGGCGGGTGAACTCCGCGATGCCGAGCAGCTGCCGCGGGCCCAGGCCGTAGTCGAGCGCGCGGGTGAAGTAGTGGCGCAGGGCCGCGGCGTCGAACGGCTCCCAGCGGGCCGCCCGTCCGCACAGCCGGTCCACCTCGCGCAGCCCGAGGTCCCGGGCGGCCAGCAGCTGGGCGTGGACCTCGCGCACGGTCGCCGGATCCCGCCGCACGAGGTCGCGGCGGGCGGCGAAGAGCGCGAAGACGAAGGGCAGCCCGGTCCACTCCCGCCAGAGCCGGCCCAGGTCGTGCACCTCCAGGCCGGCGGGCGCGGGGTGGCGCAGGGCGGCCCGCAGCGCCGGGTCGCCGATCAGCACGGCGGCGTCCGCGTCGGCGAGCATCACCGGCAGGTCCGGCGGCCGGACCCGGTAGCGGGGTTCGACGCCGAACCGCTCGCGCAGCAGCAGCCGGGCGAGCCGCACCGAGGTCTGGCTGGTCGAGCAGAGCGACACCGTCCGGCCGTCGAGCCGGGACAGCGGCACCCTGCTGACGATCAGGCAGGACATCACCGGTCCGTCACTGCCGACGGCGATGTCGGGCAGGGCGACCAGCCGGTCGGTGTTGCCCAGGTAGTCCGCCAGGCTGATCGGGCCGATGTCCAGCTCGCCGGCCACCAGGGCGGCTCCGAGCCGGCCGGGGTGGCCGGTGGTCAGGTCGAGGTCGAGCAGGCTGCCGGTCCTGGCCAGCCCCCAGAGCAGGGGCAGGCAGTTGAGGAACGCGATGTGGCCGACCCGGGGCCGTCGGGGGGAGGGGGCGGTCGTCATGGCGCCTCAGCGGGCCCGGTCGGCGGCGTCGCGGGCGACCGTCCAGGAGGGGTGGGAGTTCACCTGCGCGACGGTGGCCAGGGCGAGTTCCTTGTAGCCCCGCGCGATGGCCTCGGCCCGGTCGGCGGGCAGCGGACCGCCGTGCTCCGCGGCCCGGGCGATGATCTCCTCCGGTCCCAGCTCCCGGTTGCCCAGCACGATGGCGTTGACGGTCGGGCGGCGCAGCTCGTCGTACTGGCGCAGGGCGGCCACCGGGTCGTGCTCCCGGGCCAGGCACCAGGCCAGCACCCGGGCGTCGACGACGGACTGCGAGCCGCCGTTCATCCCCATCGGGAACATCGGGTGCGCGGCGTCGCCCAGCAGGGTGACCCGGCCGAAGCTCCAGCGGGGCAGCGGGTCGCGGTCGAGCATCGGGTACTCGAAGATCGCCGAGGAGCTCCCGACCAGGGTGGGCAGGTCGATCCAGGGCAGGCTCCAGCCCGCCAGGCCGGCGAGCGCCTCGGCCGGCGCGATGCGGCGGTTGGAGCGGTCCAGCGGTGCGGCGGACGGGTCGTGCCGCACCTCCAGCACCCAGTTCATCAGGGCGTCGCCGCCCTCGGCGGCGGGGTCCTCGATGGGGTAGGCGACGAACTTGGCGCCGGGGCTGCCTCCGGCCACGGCGATCGACCGGCCGCCGAGGACGTGCGGGTACGGCGCGACGCCGCGCCACATGTGCACGCCGTTCCAGTGGGAGGGGCCCTCGTGCGGGTGGAGCTGGGCGCGGACGGCGGAGTCGATGCCGTCGGAGCCGACCAGCAGGTCGGACTCCTCGACGATCGGGGCGCCGCTCGCCCGGTCCAGGAAGTGGGCCCGGACGCCGTCCGTGCTCTGCTCGAAGCGCCGGAACCGCAGGCCGGTGCGGACGGCGTCCGGCCCCAGGCGCTCGCGCGCGGCGGCGAGCAGCAGCAGGTGCAGCCGGCCGCGGTGGACCGAGTACTGCGGCCAGCGGTAGCCGGCGTCGACGCCGAGCGTCTCCTCCCACACCGGCGAGCCGGCCCGGTCGTAGTAGTTCAGCCGGCGCGGGCGCAGCGCGACGGCGTCCAGTTCGTCGGCCAGGCCGAGTTCGGAGAGCTCCCGGGCGGCGTGCGGCAGCAGGTTGATCCCCACGCCGACCGCCTCGATGCTCCGCGCCGCCTCGCACACCAGCGGCTCGAAGCCGGCGGCGTGCAGGCTCAGCGCGGTGGTCAGCCCGGCGATGCCGCCGCCCACGATGGTGATCCTCATCGGTGCGAGCCTGCCTTTCGTCGGCGCACCACGACGGGGACTCCCCGGCGGGGGCGCATGGCCATGATGCTGACCGGGGTCACCGGGCCGGCCGGCGTCAGTTCGGTCCGCCGGAGCAGCTCCACGAGGACGGTCTTGAGTTCGGCGGTCGCGAACGGCGCGCCGATGCAGCGGTGGCGCCCGCCCCCGAACGGCAGGAAGCCGGCCGGGGTGACCTCCCGGTGCAGGGGGTGGCCGTTCTGCCACCGCTCGGGGACGAAGCGGGAGGGCTCGGGCCAGACCCGGGACATCCGGTGCGTCACGTAAGGGCTGATCGCCAGCCGGGTGCCGGCCGGCAGCCGCCGGCCGGCGAACTCGACCTCCCGGGCCGTGACCCGGGGCAGGACGACCACCGGCGGGTGGAGGCGCAGCGCCTCCTGCACCACGCCGTCCAGGTAGTCGAGCTTCTCCAGCGCCTCCACCGTCACCGGTTCGTCGCCGAGCAGCGCGGTGACGGACTCCCGGGCCCGCTCCCACGTCCCGGGGGTGCTCAGCGCGGCGTGCACCACCCAGGCCATGGCGGCGCTGGTCGTCTCGTAGCCGGCCACGATCAGGCTGATCACCTGGTCCTGGATCTCGCCGTCGTCGAGCGGGCAGCCCTCGCCGTCCGTGGCCGCGAGCAGCGCGCCGAGGCCGTCGCCGTCCGGTTCGGGGTGGCGGCGCCGGTGCTCGATCTCGGCCTGGACCCGCTCGGCGACCCAGCGGCGGGCCCGTTCGGCCCGGGCGGTGACCGGGTTGGGGACGCGGGTGAGGAAGAGCTGCAGCCCGAGGGGCAGGTCGGTGGCGTCGAGGGCGATCTGCAGCCGGGCGCCGATGGCGTCGTTCTGGGCGGCCAGCCGGGAGCCGTAGAGCGACTCGACGGTGTTGCGGCGGATCAGCGCGCGCAGCTCGCGGTAGAGGTCGACGCGCCGGCCGGTGTCCCAACGGTCGACCGTCGCCGCGGTGTTGCGGGCCATCAGACGGACGTAGTCCTCGATGCGGCGGCGGTGGAAGGCGGGCAGCACCAGGTGGCGGCGCCTGCGGTGGCTCTCGCCGTCGCTCACCAGCAGGGCGCTCTCGCCGAGCACCGGCAGCATCACCTCGAAGGAGTCGCGCCAGGAGAACAGCTGGGGGTTGGCGAAGACGAAGGAGTTGGCCTCCGGCCCGAAGAGGAAGGTCGAGCGCTGGCGGCCGTACCCGACCTCCACCACGTCGCCGTGGACGCGCTGGGCGCGCAGCATGCCGGTGAACGGGTCGGCGGCGAACCGCAGCACCTCGGCGGGCGTGAGCCTGGGAACCGCCGCGGTGCTCATCCCGCCGCCTTCGCGGATCGGGCCGCCTTCGCGGAGCGGGCCGTCCCGGGTGGGGCGTCGAGCAGCTGCGCCACCTCGGGCAGGAGGCCGGCCAGCATCCGGCGCAGCGCCGGTACGCCGTGCGGCCGGGGCAGGTCGGCGGCCTCCAGGCAGTCGAAGGCCGTCCGCAGCCGGGCGCCCGCGGTGTCGGCGGCCCGTTGCAGGGCGCCGCAGTCGCGCAGCACGGCGAGCACCTCGGTGACCGTTCGGTCGTGGTCGCGGTCGTGGTTCTGGTCAGGAGTGGACAGCAGTGGGCGCAGCCGGTCGCCGGCCGTCTCCAGCCCGAAGAGGACGGGCAGGGTGTAGACGGCGTTGCCGAGGTCACGGCCGGCGCCCTCGCCGGGTGCGGTGAGGTCGCCGAGGTCGTTCCAGATCTGGAAGGCCACGCCGAGGTGGTGGCCGAAGGCGGCCAGGGCCCGCCGGCGGCCTTCGTCGGCGCCGGCCGCGATGGCGCCCAACAGCGCGCTGAAGGAGAGGAGTTCGGCGGTCTTGCCGGAGACGGCGGCGAGGTAGCCGGGGACGGTGCGGTCCGGGTCGCCGGTCGCGCGGAGTTCGACGAGCTGTCCGACGCAGATCCGCCGGGCGCAGTGCGCCGCGGCGGCGGCGGCCTCCGGGCCCAGGGTGGCGGCGAGGCCGAGGGCGGTGGCGAGCAGGTAGTCGCCGAGCACCAGGGCGGCGCTGTCGCCGTAGCGCGCGTTGACGGTGGGTACGCCGCGGCGGACCCCGGCGCGGTCGCACAGGTCGTCGTGGCAGAGGGTGGCGAGGTGGAGCAGTTCGACCGCCGCGCCCGCGGTGACCACCTGCTCACTGGCCGGGGTGTCGGCGCCGAGCAGGTCGGCGGCGCCGAGCACCAGGGCGGGGCGCAGGAACTTCCCGGGGTGGCGGACCAGGTGCTGCAGGGCGTCCTCGATCGCCGGGTCGTCCAGCGTCAGCTCCTTGACGACGCGGTCGCGGACGCGCGACAGGTCGCCGGCGAGCCGGGGGAGATCCGGGCCCTGCGGGGTGGGGCCGGTTCCAGCGGGCGGCATCTCAGATCCACGCTCCGATCGCGAAGAGGACGAAGTCGGCGATCATCAGGTAGTACAGCCAGGCCCAGGAGATCATCGACGGGCCGATCCGGGACCGGGCGACCGAGACGGCCAGCGCGGCGGCCCAGGGCAGGGTGAGCAGCGGCAGCAGCACGCCCGCCGCGTGCAGCCGCCCGGCCACGGCGGCGTCGACCAGGTAGAAGCCGGCCAGGCAGCCGCCGTACAGCAGCTTGGTCACCGCCGGGCTGACCACGTGCGGCAGGGTCGTCTTGCCGACCGCGGCGTCCTTCTCGGTGTCGCGGGCGTTGTTGTGCAGCATCAGCGCGGCGAACAGGAACCCCGGGCCCAGGGCGGCGAGCAGCAGGGTGGTGTCGACGCGGCCCGCGTTCAGCCAGGCCAGGATCAGGGTGACGCCGAAGCCGGTCACCACGAAGTCCAGCAGCTCGCCCAGCGCCCGGTGGCCCAGCGGCCGGGGGCCGCCCGCGTAGCCGAAGTAGGCGAGGTAGCAGAGCGCGATCAGGGGTGGCAGCCACCAGGAGGTGGCGGCGGCGAGCACGGCGAGGCCGATCCAGGCGACGGCGAAGCAGCCGAGCCCGGCCAGCCGCAGCCGGCGCATGTCCAGGCCCTGCGCGAGGGCGCTCTCGGGGCGGACCCGGTCCGTCCTGTCGAGGCCGCGCACGTAGTCCTCGTAGTCGTTGACGTAGCGCCGGCCGACGCAGTCCGGGACCAGCACGAACAGGGTCAGCGCCACCCGCCAGGGCTCCAGCGGATGGACCTGGCGGGCGACGGCCACCGCGTACAGGCCCTGCAGCACGATGACCAGGACCAGCGGCGGTCCGGCGGCCACCAGCCAGGCCCGCGCGCCCGGCCGGGTCCGGGCGGACGCCGCCGTCGCGGACTCCACCGTCACCGCGCGCCGCCCGAGGCCGGCAGGCGCTTGGTGCCGATCGCCTGGAACATCACGTTGGTGGAGCGGGTGGGGAACATCGGGACCGTCGACCGGAGCTTGAAGAACCAGGGGATGAGTGCCCGGGCCTGCGGCCAGAGCCCGTACAGCCGCAGTTCGACCCCGCCGAGCGCGGCGGTCTGGGCCAGGCGCAGGCGGTTGACGAAGAGCCGGTGGTCGTGGCAGCCCTTGGGGGCCATCCCGGGCAGCGGGAGGTTCTCGGTCAGCGTGACGATGAGGATCCGGGCCAGGAAGGTGTCGGCGATGGTGTCGAGCAGCAGGGTGCCGCCCGGGCGCAGGATCCGGCAGCACTCGGCGACCACGGCGTACGGGCCCGGGACGTGCTCCAGGCACTGGCCGGCGACCACGACGTCCACGCTGTCGTCCTCGAACGGCAGCTTGGCGACGTCGGCCAGGACCGTCTCGTCGACCCCGTGGGCGGCGGCCACCTCCAGCGAGCGCTCGGACTGGTCCACGCCGATGTGCCGGTAGCCCTTGCCGGCCAGGTACGGGTGGAGCAGACCGCCGCCGCAGGCGACGTCGACCAGGCGGGCGCCGGACCGGTCGGCGGGCGGGATGAGCTCGCCGCGCTTGGCCGCGATCCAGCCGAGCGCGGCGAAGGGGCCGCGCGGGTCCCACCACTGGTCGGCGAGGTCGTCGTACTGGGTGAGGTCGTTGGCCTTGACCCTGGGCTTCTTCACGGAACTCCGTTCGTGGTGGTCGTCGGTGGTTGCCGATGGTTCGGGGCGGCTCCGGTCCGGGGGGGGGGGGGCTGTGCCGGTGGTCCAGGGAAGCGCAGGCCGAGGACGGCGCCGGTGGTCCGGGGGGCGCCGGTGTTCTTCGGGGTGGCGCGGGTCAGCGCTGGTAGCGCCCGAGCGCCATGACGGGGAAGAGGTGGCGGTACATCGGGTAGCTCATGTAGAACTGCCGCGGCAGGACGGTGCCGGTGAACGGCTCCTCGTCCCAGCCGCCGTCCTCCCGCTGCGCGGCGACCAGCCAGGACAGCCCCCGGTCGACCCGCTCGTCGTCGGCCGGCAGCCCGGCCGCGTGCAGGGCGAGCAGCGCCCAGGAGGTCTGGCTGGGGGTGGAGGGGCCGCGGCCGCGCCAGGCCGGGTCGTCGTACGAGCGCAGGCTCTCGCCCCAGCCGCCGTCGGTGTTCTGGTGGTCCGTCAGCCAGTCGACCGCGCGCCGCACCGGCCGGCTGTGCGGCGGGACGCCGGCGCTCAGCAGCGCGGTGACCGCCGCCCCCGTGCCGTACAGGTGGTTGGCGCCCCAGCGGCCGAACCAGGAGCCGTCCGCGTCCTGGTGGCGCGCCAGCCAGCGTGCGGCGGCCCGGATCCTCGGGTCGGCCGCCAGGCCCTGGCGGGCCAGGCTCTCCAGGGCGTGCGCGGTGATGTCCGGGCAGGGCCGGTCGGTGAGTTCGGTGAAGTCGAGGGTGCTCAGGCGGGAGACGGCCCACGAGGTGTTGTCCGCGTCGTAGGCGGCCCAGCCGCCGTCCGAGGACTGCATGGCGAGCAGCCAGGAGGTGCCGCGGACGGCGGCGCCGCGCAGCCGGGCGGCCTCGGCGGGGTCGGGGGCCGTCACCCGGGAGAGCGCGTCGACGACCACCGCGGTGTCGTCGCAGTCGGGGAAGGCCTGCTCGACGAAGCCGACCGACCAGCCGCCGGCGGCCCGTCCGGGCCTGGCGACGGCCCAGTCGCCGTGCGAGGTGACCTCCTGTCCGGCGAGCCAGCGGGCGGCGCGCAGCAGGGCGGGATGGTCGGTGTCCAGGCCGGCGTCGGTGAGCGCGGTCACGCACAGGGCGGTGTCCCAGACCGGGGTGGGCATGCAGTTCATCCGGCGGACCGGGCCGTCCGGGCCCTCCTCGTGGACCGCGAAGCCGTCCAGCCCGCGCAGTCCGGCGCGGATCGCGGGGTGCTCGGCGCCCAGGCCCGCGGCGTGCAGGCCGAGCAGGCAGAACACCGAGGCCACGTTGCAGGCCAGCCAGGCGCCGTCGGCCTCCTGGCGGTCGGTGATCCAGCGGACGGCGCGCTCGACGGCCCGGCCGCGCGGCAGGCCGAGCGCGTGCTCGTTGTACCAGCCGACCGCGCGGTCCACGGCCCGCAGGGCCGGCGGCAGTGCGGGTGGGACGCGCTGGCCGGTGCGCAGTTCGTCGGTCCGGAAGCCGGGGTCGTGGCGGGGCCGGGAGCGGTGCACCAGGCCGAGCGGCACCATCGTCAGCCGGGCCCAGGTGGACATCCGGTAGAGCGAGAGCGGAGCGCGCGGCGGCAGCAGCACCGCCTCGGTGAGCACGGTGGGCACGGCCCGCCAGTCCTCCTGGCCGAACAGGGCCAGCCACAGGTGGGCTTCGAGGCGGCAGCGTTCGGCGCCCCCTGGGCGCGGACGAAACGGGCCGCGGCCGCCATGTGCGGTTCCTCGGGGGCGTCGCCGGCCAGCCGCAGCGCGAGGTAGGCCTCCACGGTGGTGGACAGGTCGCCGGGGCCTCCCGGGTACAGGCCCCAGCCGGCGTCGGGGAGTTGGCGGGAGCGGATCCAGCGGGCGGTGGCCGCGAGGACGTCCTCGTCGCGCACCCCCAGCAGCTCGCGGATGAAGAGGTCGACCGCGTCGACCATCACATTCGCGTCCGGACAGCGGGACCACCAGCCGTCCGGTTCCTGGATCGACAGCAGGTGGTCCACCCCACGGGAGACGGCCACTTTCAGATCAGTGCGCACGATAGTAACCCTCGGTATCTGGACTAGTGGCCAGTAGCGGGTGGGACGTGACACTCGGGAGCTCTCGTTCGTACTATAAAAGCATTGGGGCCGCACTGCTCCCACCCGTCGATGTATTCACAACTGGGGGATCATCTTCCATGCGGTTACTGATAGTTGGTGCAGGAATCGGCGGCCTGGCACTCGCCCGGGGACTGCTCGCGACCGGACACCAGGTGACCGTACTGGAGCAGGCACCGAGCCCCCGGACCACCGGCTCGGCGATCACTGTCTGGAGCGGCGGAGTCGGCATCCTCCGCGCGCTCGGAGTCTCCGGCGAGGGGCTGGGCGCACGGATCGACCGGCTGGAGAACCGGACCGACGCGGGGGAGCACCTCTACTCCATCGATGTCGGGCACGCGACCCGGCGGCTGGGCCACCCCAGCATCACCGCGCCGCGCCGCGACCTGCTCGCCCGCCTCGCCGACGGCCTGCCGGAGGGCACCGTCGAGTACGGGCGCCGGTTCGTGCGGGCCAAGGAGGGCGGCTCCGGCGTGCAGGCCGTCTTCGCCGACGGCGGCACCGTCGAGGGCGACCTGCTGATCGGGGCCGACGGCCACCACTCCGCGGTACGGCGGCACCTGTGGGGCCAGGACCCGACCGAGCCGGCCGGCTGGGCGACCTGGCAGGGCCTCACCGGCCTCCGCTCCCGGATCACCGGGCCGCACCACGGGCTCATGATCAACGGGCGGGCCGGCTTCTGCGGACTGCTGCCCGCCGGGCCCGACACCCTGCAGTGGTGGTTCAGTTTCCCGTGGCGCCCCGGCGCACCCGGTGCACCCGGCGTGTCCGGAGCACCCGAGGCATCCGGTGCACCCGACGCACCCGACGCACCCGCCCTGCCGCTGCTGCGCGAGCGCTTCGCCCACTGGGCCGCGCCGGTGCCGGCGCTACTGGAGGGCCTGCGGGAGGCGGAGATCGAGATGTTCCCGCACCACACCCACCGGGTCCGCCGGGTCTGGGGCGGCGAGCGCTCGACCCTGCTCGGCGACGCCGCCCACACGATGCCGCCCATCGTCGCCCAGGGCGCCAACCAGGCGCTGGAGGACGCCTGGGTGCTCGCCCGGCTGCTCGCCCACCGGCCGGGGAACCTCACCGCGGCGCTGCGCCGCTACGAACACCTCCGCTCCCGGCGGGTCTCCCCGATCGCCCGGCTGGCCGCCACCGAGTACACCTACCGCTACCACCCGCCGCGCTGGGACCGCCTGGTGCCCAGCCCGCTGGTGACCCGGGCGTACGGGCGCTGGCTGTACGCCACCAGCGACTACCTGCGGGGCCGCCGACGCTGGTGGTAGGGGTGGCCGCCGCTCTTGGCCGGGGTCGGGGAGCCGGGTACGTTCGCGCGTCCTGCACCGGCCGCGCGACACCGCGGTAGCCGTCCCTGAACGGGCCGCGGGCGCGGGGTGGTCAGGCCAACGGGGCGAAGGTCTGCCGGAGGTCGACCACCGTGGCCGGCCCGGTCACCCAGGCGAGCGGGGCGTGGTGGACCCGCACGCCGGCCGGGGGCCGCAGCAGCGCCTGGCCGGCGGCGTTCTGCGGCCACTCCACCGAACCGGTGGCGGTCCGGGCCGGAACGAGCCAGTAGTCGCCCCGGGTGTACTCGCCGCACGGCCGGAAGTACACCTGGACGCCGTCCTCCAGGTCGAGCCAGGTCCCCTCCTGGACCCGCAGCGCACCGCCGGCCGGCGGCAGGGCGTCCCGGCCGCGCGGCGCCCGGTGGTCCCAGCGGCGCAGGAAGGGGTGACGCCCGGCCAGCCGCCCGACCTCCGGCACCGGTTCGGCGGACAGCCGCACCCGGCGCCCCGGCAGGTCGGTCTCCGCCACCTGCAGCAGGTCCGCCGGCTCCTCCCGGCTGACGTAGGCGCTGTCCGCGACCTCGACCCAGTCGCCGACCGAGAGGCCGAGCCGGTCGTCGTCGCCCAGCGTGGTGAGATCGACCCAGACGCCCTCGATCGAGACGACCGGCAGGACGACCGAGCCGTTCTCCCGGGACCACTTGAACGTGGCCCCGCCCCCGGCCGAGCCGCCGCGGTGGACCTCCACCCGGTACAGCTGGTTCTCCGGGCCCCGGTAGCCGGCTTCCGGGTGGGCCAGACACGGGTCCTCGCTCGCCCGCTCCGGCCGCCGGGCGCGCGCGGCCAGCCGGGCGGCGGGCCGCTCCCGCGCCTCGGCCCAGGCGTCGAAGGCCTCCCGCACCCGGGACTCCCCGCCGTCCGGCGCTCCCAACTCCGAGGCGGGCAGGGCGAGCACCTGCCAGACGACCTTGGCCCGGGCCGCCGTGTCGGGCATCGCCGCACCGAGCGCGACCTCGCGGATCTCCGGGTCCTCGACGGCCGTGACACTGCGCTCCCAGACCTTCAGGTAGACCAGGAACGGGAATTCGCCGGGCAGCCGGTCGCCGGGCCGCTCCTGGTCCCGGTAGGCGTCCGGCTGGTCCCAGTACGTCCAGCCGGCGGGCTCCTGCCGGACGTCCGCCTCACCGCCGCCCGGATCACCCTCGTCGGGCACGGCGGGGTCGGGCCCGGGCCGGTCGGCCTCGCACAGGATGCCGTCCACGTAGTAGCGGCCGCCGCCGATGCCGAGGTCGTCCAGGTCGTGGTTGCCCGGCAGGTGGACGATCGCGAACCCGGCCGCCGCGGCCGGTCCGCCGTGGCGGCCGATCAGGTCGGCGGCGAGCGTACGCAGCTGGTAGCGCTCGATCGCGGCCTGCTCGTTGGCGTCGGCGTCCAGCTGGACCCGGCCCTGCTGGGTCAGCACCGCGGAGTAGTGCCTGCCGGGCCGGAAGGTCAGGCGCGAGAAGTCTGCGTGCACGGTTTCCCTCTCACAGTCGGGGGTCGGGAGCGGGTCAGGAGGCGAAGAAGATCCCGGCGTCGGTGGCGGCCGGCGTGTACTCGGCCAGCCGCGCCCGCAGGTTGTCCTCGCGCTGGGGCTGGAACAGGTCGTGGAAGGCGCCCAGTTCGGAGCGGTCCTCGGCGCCCCGGGTGATCTCCGGCGCGCATCCGGCGGCCGGCCGGCCGTAGTCGGGCGTGCCGTAGCGCAGGGAGGCGAACAGCGGGCGGACCCGCTCGGCCTCCACCTCGCGCAGCCGGGCGGCCTGCGCCGGGGACAGCTCGCCGCGCTCGGCCAGCTCGGTCACCGCCGCGCGCACCAGGTCCGGCTGGCACGCGTACCGGCGCGGGGAACGCGAGCCCGGTGGGAGGTAGCAGAACCGCAGGCAGCCGGGTGAGCGGCGGGCTACCCGCAGCCGCCCGGTGAAGACGCAGTCCTCGGCGATCGGCACCGCGTGGGTGTGCACCTCGCCGAGCACGGTGGAGCGGTGCGCGTGCAGCAGCGCGTGGGCGTGCTCGCAGTCGGGTCCGGAGAGCGCCGGCCGGTCGGGCCCGGTGGCGTCCAGGATGCTGTCCGCGAGGTGGATCTGCAGCGGGTCGGTGTCCACCTCGTCGCCGACGACCTGGATCGCGCCCAGGACGCACCGCTCGATCCGGACGCAGGCCGTCGTGCGGTCCAGCACCAGGCTGGGCTCGTGGGGCGCGTGCGGTGCGCAGTGCGGCTCCAGCGACCAGCCCGGCACCAGGGTGCAGTGCCGCAGGGTGACGGAGGCCAGCGGTCCGGTGACGTTGACGCCGCGACCGGTGATCAGCAGGCCGTCCAGGACCAGCCGCCCGCCCGGGCACGCGCCGCGGACGTTGAGCGCGTCCGGCCGGTTGCTGTACCAGTCGAGCAGCCGGATCACCGGGCGGGTGCCCTCGGCGGCGCGCAGTTCGAGGCGGTCGTCGGCCGCCAGGTCGAAGTCCAGCTGCTCCTGGTAGGCGCCGCTGTGGGTGATCTCGATGACGGCGGCGCCGCCCGCGGTACCGGCCTGCTGATCGGCCCGCCACCGCTCGTACGCCTCGTTGATCCGCTCGTACGACTGGCCGGGCCCGACCCGGTAGACCGGCCGGTGCCGGGCCTCCGGGCGGTCGCGCGGGTACTCGCCGCCGCCGGTGTCGTCGGCGAACGCGTAGTGGTGGTCGACCAGGACGCCGCGGCGCGGGGCGCAGCGGGCGCCGAAGGCGATCCGGCCGAGCACCGGGTCGACGGCGACCTGGCCGCGGGCGGGCCGGTAGGTCCAGCCGGTCAGGTCGGCCACCGTGATCTCGGCGGGCGGGATCGGCTCCTGGGCGCCGTCGCGCCAGATCGCGAAGCTCTTGCCGGGCCCGTAGTAGTCGGCCAGGCGCTCGGCCAGCTGCCGGCGCCGGATCGGTGCCGGCACGTTGTCGATCGCCGCGAGGTGGGAGGCCGACGGCTCCGGCTCGGGCCGGGTGAACAGCGGGGCGTCGTTGCCGAGGACCGAGAAGGTGAAGAGGTTCCTGGCCCGGTCGACGCAGTAGGCGGGCGCCCGGGTGACGGAGTACGGCCTCAACCGCCAGACGTACAGGGCGACCCCGGCCGGCGTGCGGCCGCCCCGGCGGCGGGCGGAGGCGGCCCGGCGGACGTCGGCGGTGTGCGCCTGGCCGTCGAACGGCCCGTCGAGCAGGTCCAGCGCCGCGCCGTCCCGGACGTCGACCAGCCGGCCCCGGCCCAGCCGCAGCCGGTCGGCGCTCTCCTCGTCGGGGCGCAGCAGCCGCACCGGCTGGGTGCCGCCGAGCAGCCGGGAGAGCTCCACGGCCCGGGCCGGCCAGTCGGCGACCGAGGCGGACAGCTCCTCCAGCAGGGCGAGCGTGCCCTTGCGCCGCCGGTTGGCGACGGTGTTCGCGACGTCCTGGCGCGGCGCCAGCCGGGCGGCGAGCCGGTCGCGGGCCGCCGCCCGCTCGGGGGAGGCCTCGCCGTGCAGACCGGTGGCGAGCACCTCCTCGTAGCCGGGCAGGATCCGGTAGCCGACCAGGTCGCCGAGGTAGGCGACGGCCCAGTCGGCGGCGGTCTCCACGAACCAGTCCCGGTAGCCCTGGTCGATGCCCTCGCGCACGAGGTCCACCTGCTCGGCGACGACGGCCAGCAGGGCGCGCAGCGGCTCACCCGCCTCGGCGTCCCGCAGCCGGTGCCACTGCGGCAGCAGCTCCAGCAGGCCGTCCGGGTCCCGCTCGCTCGGGCCGGTCATGTGCGGACCTCCTTGAGGATCAACGTGTCGGGCAGATCCGCCGACAGCAGGGCGAGTTGGGCCGGGCGGATGCCGCGGAAGACCGTCAGCACCCGGCCGGCCGGCAGCGGCCGGGTGTCGGTGATGCCGGGGTTGAGCCGCAGCAGCTCCGCGAGCGGGATGCCGTGGCGGGCGGCGATGTCGGTGAGGCTCTCCCCGGCGGGGTCGCGCACCCGGTACCGCTGCTCCTCGAAGCGGGCGAGCCGGGCCGGGACGGTCGGCCACGGCCGGGCGAGCTGCTCGGGCAGCCGCTCCAGGCCCTCCGGGGTGAGGCTGCCGGGTACACCGGTGAAGGCGTCGACGTCCGCGCGGTCCACGCCGGGGACGGCCTGGGCGGTGGCGAGCACCTCGGACAGGTGGGCGCTCTGGCCGAGTTGGCGGCCGGCGTAGCCGAGGCGGTCGAGCAGGGCGCGGCGCAGTGCCGGTTCGACCACGTCCCAGGAGTGGTCCGGGTCGAGCTCGACGCTCAGGGCGACGACCAGCAGGACGAGTTCGCGCGGCGCGACCTCGACCGGCAGCCTCGGGTCGCCGCAGGCGGTGAGCGCGGAGCGCAGGGTACGGACCGGGTCGGAGCCGTCGGTGAGCGGGATGTCGTCCACCCCGGCCACCGTGACGTGCACGAGTTCGCGCCGGCCGTCCGAGAGCCGGGTGGCGGCGGCGCGCCCGATGCCGGCCCGGGAGCGGGTGAAGTCCTCGTAGTCCGGGACCGAGACCAGCCGGTCCAGGGCGGTGACGGCGAGCGGGACGGTGCGCCGGGCGAGGCCCGGGCCGTCGGGGTCGGCGCCGCCGGTGGCGGGCAGCGGGTTGACGACGGCGGAGACGCCGAGCGGACGGGTGGTGAGCTGGGTGATCCGGCCGGCGCCGACGTTGCCCGGCGCGCCGATGCCGATTCGGTAGCGGGCGCGGACGTTCTCCCGGCCGGTGGGCAGGCGCGAACCGTGCACGCCGTCGCCGAAGGTGGCGGTGGTGCGGCCGTCGGACGCGGTCGTGGTGACGTAGACCCGTTCGTCCGGGCCGCGCCCGGCGAGGCTGTCGACCTCGTGCCAGCGCACCCCGTCGACCCGGACCTCCAGGGTGCTGCGGGCGCCGCCGGGGGTGTCGGCGGCCAGCCAGGTGAGCGGGGACTGCCAGAGGGCGAAGCGCTGGCCGGGGACGCCGGCGTCGCCGCTGCCGATGGCCTCGTCGCGGGTGGCGCCCTGGGTGGCGCGGACCACGTTGCCGAGGATCCGGACGGTGTCGCGCCGGTAGCGGTGGGCGAGGTCGGCGCTGAGCGTGATCGTGGTGCGGACGGTGTCCCCGGGCAGTCGCGGGTCGACGCCCTGCTCGACGCCGGCGATCATGGCGAGTTCGCTCGCCCGGACCCCGCTGGTGTGCGGGATGTCGGTCCGCTCGCCGTCGACCACGATCCACCGGCCGGGCGTCAGCCCGTCGTGGAGCCGGGCGAGTTCGATCCGGTCGCCGTGCACGTCCTCGGTGACGGGCTCGTCGGCGAGCCGCAGGGACTCGCCGCGGGCGTAGACGGTGGCGTCGCGGATGTGCGAGAGCTGGGTGTCCTGGTCGTCCAGCCACTGCTGCTGGAGCGACAGTTCGGTCACCTTGCCGGTGATGCCGAAGTCGGCGCGGGAGATCACCCGCACGTCGGTCACCCGGGTGATGACCTCGGCGAGGTCGCGGCTGCCCGGGATGCCGCCGTCGAGCCCCTTGCGCGGGCGCTGGATGACCACCCAACTGCCGGGCGCGATCTGGTCGTACACGGCGTCGAGGGTGAGGACCGTGCCGGAGACCGGTTGCAGCTTGGTGGTGAACACCACCTCGACGGCGGGCGGTGACTGCTCGGTGGCGGGGTAGCGGTGCACCCGGACGTTCAGCTCGCCGGACTCGCCGGTCTTCTCCTGGCCCGGGTCGAGCCGGTAGTCGAGCGCGGGGCCGGGGCCGCCGTCGATCGTCACATGGACGCGGTCGTCGGCCTGCGGGCGGGACACCGAGACCCTGCGTTCGGGCAGCCCGGGCAGGAACCGGGCGCTGACGCCGGGTTCCGGGTCGGAGGAGGGCACGGCGGAAGCGTGCGGGCCCGGCGCTTTGGGCCCGTTCGGCGGGTTGGGCGGGTTGGGCGCGTTCGGTGGGTTCGGCGGGTTCGGTGGGGGCGTCGGCGGCTCGGTGGTGACCACCTCGACCTGGCCAGGCCCGAACGGGAAGGTGTGGTCCCACGGCAGCGAGAAGCCGCTGTGCAGCAGGCTGCCGGCCTCGACATAGGTGAAGTCGGCGGTCCTGGGGACGGCGCCGGCGGCGTCGAAGGTGACCCGGACGCCGATCAGGGTGCTGCCGGAGAGCGGCCAGTCCACGTAGCGGTCGATCCGGCCGTCGGCGCCGTAGACCGGCTTGAGCGGCGCGGTGGCGCCGAACGGGGTGGCCACCACCCGCATCGCCTGGATCTCGTGCACGGCGGGCGGCACCGTCAGGTCGACCCGGCGCCAGGCGGGGTAGAGGCCGTCGCGCAGCCGGGGGTCGAGGGCGGCGAGCAGCTGCGCGCTGAGGTCCGAGCCCGGGGCGAACAGGCGCTTCGGGTCGCGGGCGAGGTCCCGGGCGCTGAGCGGGGGCCGGGCGGCGGTGGTGCGCAGCGCGGCCAGCAGCGGGCCGAGTCCGCGGACCGCCGGGTCGCCGGCCGGGGGGCCGCCCGGCTGCGGTCCGGTCCCCTCGGGGACCTGCGGCGGCTCCAGCTGGTGGGCGCGGTCGCGCAGGGCGGACAGTTCGTCACCGAGGCGGCCGAACCAGTCGGCCACCGGCTGGCGGGGGCGGGCCAGTTCGGCGGCCTCGGCGGTCCGGACGAGCACCGGGGCGAGCCGGTCGGCGTAGCCGGCCGGGGTGCTCAGCGGGCCGGAGGGCCGGTCGAGGTCGGCGCGCAGCGGGGCCAGCACCTGCGCGTCGAAGTCCCGGACGATCCGGCTTGGGCCGGGCCGGGGGTTCGGGGCGGTCTCGGACTCGGTGATCCAGTCCGCCAGCTCGGCGCGCAGGTCCTTGAGGGTGCGCAGGTCCCGGGGGAGTCCGATCACCGTGACGTCGTTCTCGCGGTCGAGCCGCACCTCGGGCACCAGCCGCAGCACCCGGTGGACCGGGTCGGCGGCCTTGTCGGCGCTGAAGACGAACAGCAGCCGGTCGCCGGGCCTGATGTTGTTGGCGGTGCCGGCGGCGAACAGCTCGGCCCGACCGCCGGGGTTCAGCCGGCCGGGCGTCAGCTGGTAGGGGCGGCGGCGCAGGACGGCCAGCTCGTTCCAGGCCGCGCGGGCGGGGAGGTCCTCGGTGGTCTCGAAGGACTGCGGGTCCTCGCCGGGGCCGGGGACGCTCTGGCTGCGGGCGCCGCGCGGCACGATCACGACCGGGTCCTCGGCGGCCCGCGGGTCCTGGTCGAGCGTGTAGGCGAGGTGGGTGCCGGCGGCCACGCCGGGCCGGGGCCGGTGACCGACCAGCCGGCCGAGCAGGGTGAGCGAGCCCTCGTCGGTGGCGGTGCGCAGATAGCCCTCGTTGGCGATCCGCTCCGAGTGGAAGGTGAGCAGGTCGGCGAGCACGGCCCAGGAGTCCAGCAGCGCGATCGCCGGGTCGTCCGGGGTGCGGACCGTCAGGTCGCGCAGCGCGGGGTAGGCGGGGCCGGACAGCCGGGCGAGCAGGCTGTCGAGGAACTGCCCGTAGCGGCCGACCCGGTAGCCGATGGCGTCCAGTCCGGGCGGGTTGAACAGCGGGGCCGGGGTCGCGGTCGCGGTGCCCGCGCAGCCGCAGGTGCACTGGCCGTTCACCGGCCACCTCCGATCACGAGCGAGAGCCGGCCGTTCTCCGGCCGGTCGGGGTCGTTGTCGCAGCAGGCGATCTCCAGCGCGCCGATCCGCAGCAGCCCGTCGGCCGGCTCGCCGTCGTCCCGCCCGAACTGCCGCCGCAGCCGCGTGACCTGGGCGCTGACCACGCCGGGCACGGCGGCCGCCGCGGCCACCAGCCGGGAGACCCGCACCGGCTCGCCGAAGTCCAGCGCGTCGGGGTGGAAGAAGCCGAGCCGGCCGTCCGGCAGCGCGCGGCTGCCCAGCACCCGCCGCAACTCGGCCAGCAGATGGCCGCGTTGGTGCCCGGGGGCGGCGCAGATCCGCAGTTCGAGGTCGAGCGGCACCAGCAGGGCGGGGCGGACGACCAGGTCGTGGCCGATCCGCCGGTACACCTCCAGGCCCTGTCCGACCGCCTCCAGCAGGGCGGGGTCCGCCGTCGCCTGCCCGTACGGCTCGACGGCGACGTGGACCTCCTGGACGCTGCCGGTCCAGCGGAGCTCGGCGGCGGCCCGCCGCACCCCCGGCCGGGCGGCGGCCAGCTCCGCGTAGTCGGCGGCCGTGACGGCGCGCAGCCGGGTGCGGCTCAGCGCGAGCGGGGCCGACTGGCGCACCTGGTCGAGCGGTTCGGGGTCGACGCCGCCGGTCGCGGGCAGCGGGTTGCGGACCAGGCGCACCGCGTCCTGCGGCCGGGTGGCGGGGCCGCCGTCCTGCGGTCGGTGGCAGACCACCAGATGGTTGACGGCCTCCGCGCCGACGTTCCCGGCCGTGCCGTTGCCGATCCGGTAGCCGACCCGCACCTGCGCGCCGGGCCGCGGCGGCAGGCCGTGCCGGCCGTCGCCGAAGCGCAGCGCGAGGCGGCCGTCCTCCTCCGGCTCGCCCACGAAGTGCCGGTCGCGCCGGCCGTCGGCGAGCAGGTCCGGGCGGGGTGTCCACTCCTGGCCGTCGGCGGTGGCCCGGACCGCGGGCAGGGCGGAACGCGGGTCCTGGACGGCGAGCCCGCTCGCCGGGCCGGCCAGCGCGGGGGAGTCGGGGTCGAGCCCGGCGGCGTACCGGGCGCCCCAGCTCCGGGTCACCTCCCAGACGCCGGAGCGCCGCAGCACCCCGCCGGCGCGGGCCCGCGCGGTGAGCAGGTCGAGACGGCGTTGCTTGGCCGCGAGCAGCCGGGTACGGCGGGCCAGCAACTCGCGCAGGGCGGCGGCGGGCCGGTCGGCGAGGTGCAGCCCGGCGACCACCCGGGCGCCGAACAGGACGGTCAGTTCGGCGAGTTCGGCGCGGGACGGGGCGTGGCCGCGGTGCGCCCGGTGCCACAGCTCCTCCAGCCGTGCGCGGACCCGTTCGGGAATGCCGGCGAGCAGCGCGGCCTGCCCGGCGCAGACGTGCGCCCGGTCCGGGTAGCCGGCCGCCCGGGTGACCGGCGCGTAGCGCAGCACGGGGCGGAAGGGCGGCGGCAGGACGGGGTAGCGGGTCTGGTCGAGCAGCGTCTCCAGCGCCGCCGCCTGGGCGTCGGCGGTGGGCGGCTCGACCACGGCGCCGCCGCCGTCCTCGCCCTCGGCGCCCGCGCCGGGCGCGAGGCGCACGCTCAGCCCGGCCCGCCGCACCGCCGCCTCGCCGACCAGCGCGGACAGCGCGTGGACCTGCTCCGGGTCGAGCCGGCGGCCACTCCGGGTCCGCGTGAGCAGCTCGTGGACGGCCTCCGCCGCGGGGCTGCCCCCGGTGCGGTCCGCGCAGCCGGACCCGTCCGGTCCGCAGGGCGCCACCCGGACCGGCTCCGGCGGTACCGCGAAGGTCTCCGGGGCTCCGTCGCAGAAGGTGAGGGAGCGGCCGTGGTCGACCGGGACGACGTTGCCGCGGGCGACGCTCACATCGGCGATCGGGGCGCAGTCGCTCCCGCCGTGCGACGACAGGCAGACCGGGAAGGCGAGCGCGTCCTCGGGTGCCCAGGTGACCTCGACCACGGGCTGTCCGTACAGCTCGTCGACCAGCGGGGTGACGGAGGTGAGCCGCACGGCCTGGCGGTGCGCGGGGTCGGCGTCGGCGGCGGCGCCGGTGCGCGGGCCGAGCACCTCCTCGATGATCAGCAGGTCGCCGGGGTGCAGCGCCAGCTGCCGGGCATGGCCCTGCGGCCGGCCGGTTTCGTGCGGGCCGGTTTCGTGCGGGCCGGTGTCCTGTACACGGGTTTCCGGCACGCCGGTCGCCTGCGGTCCGGTCGCGGTCCGGCCGTCGCGCAGGGTCGCGGAGGTCGCGCCCCGGGGCAGCACGCAGTCCTGGTCGCCCCAGGTCCAGAACCGGATGGTGTTGTGCGCCGGGTGCAGCACCACGTCCGCCCCGTCGAGCGGCTCGAACACCTCGACGGTGGCGGACCCGGCGAGCGCGTCCAGTTGCTCGTCCGGGATCACCGTGGACAGCTCGGGGCGGTCCTGCGGGCCGAGCCGGCCGGCGTCGACGGCGGCGAAGCGGAAGGTGCCGTGCCGCAGGGTGAGCGGTCGGTCGGCCGTCAGCGCGACCAGCGCCCGGGCGTTGCAGCCCTCGTGCACGGCGTAGTCGACCAGCCGGGCGTGCCGGCGCACCGACACCCGGCGGCGGGCGGTGTCGAGGTACGCCTCTGTGGCCACCGCGTCCTGCTGGTAGGAGAGCTGGTCGGCGGTGTGGGCGAGCAGCTCGACCAGGGTGATGCCGAGGTCGGGCAGGTGCCGCTCGGACCAGCCGGGCACGGTGAGGCTCATCCGGTCCAGCACCAGCCGTCGCAGGCTCTCGTAGTCGCGGGCGGTGTAGTCGATGACCGGGGCCGGCCGGACGGCGGGCGGACAGTCCTCCCCGGTGCGGCAGTCGAAGGGGGAGGGGCAGTCGGCGCCGAAGGAGAACCCGGTGCTCGCGTAGCGCGGATCGAAGCCCGGGTACGGGCGGGTGCCCGGCCGGCCGTGGGCGTCCGGCTCCACCACGGTCAGCCGGTAGCGGGAGGTGTCGCCACGGCGGTCGAGGGTGACGTGCATCCGGTCGTCGAGTTCCGGGTCGTCCGCGCGCTCGATGTCGACCGCGAGGGCGCGCAGGCCGGTGATCCGCCGGCCGCCGTCGACGCGGACGTTCTGCGGGCCCAGCTCGTCGGGGGCCCGGCCGAGGAAGGTCACGCTCAGCGTGCGCCCGTCGTCGCCCGGTTCGGCGCCGTCCAGGCCCAGCAGCCGCGCCGCCCGCACGTCGGCGCGCCGTTGTTCCGTCCCGCACCGGACCGTCGGGTCCCCGGATCGCCCGGTCATGCCGCCACCCCGCCCTCGAACACGTCCTGCCGCTGCGAGCCGGTCCGGCTGACGACGTACGCCAGCTCGACCCGCACCACGTTGTCCTCGCTCGTCACGTCGAGCGAGGCCACCTCGATCACATCGCCGAGCCAGCGCTGCAGCGCCGCCTGCACGGACAGCCGCAGGGTGGCCGCCAGCTCCGGGCTGTTCGGCGCGAACACCAGGTCGAGCAGCCCGCAGCCGAGGTCCGGGTGCATCACCCGCTCGCCGGGGCTGGTGAACAGCAACTGCTCGATCAGGTCGCGCACATGGTCGTCGTACGCCGCCTCGGCGGTGCGCCCCCGGCGGTCGGTCCGGAACGGGAACGCGAGGTCCGTCCGGGCCGGACCGGCGCCGCTCCCCGGGTACCCCGTGCCGCTCATGTGCCCACCGCCCGCTGCTGGACGACGGTCACGACCGGCGGCCCCTGCGGGATCTGCTCGGCGCTCCGGCACAGCCCGACGGCGGACCGCGGCAGCGCGGGGGAGCCGTTCACCCGGATCCGGGCGGAGGGCACCACCCAGTGCACCGTGACGCAGGGCTGCGGCTTGCCGGCCACGGTGAAGGGGCAGCCGGTCACGGTGTACGGGTCGGCGGTGGCGGTGACGGCCTGCCCGGCGACCAGCACCCGGGCCTGGACGGGGCGGGCGGTCGCCTGGGCGCCGTGCGGGCAGGTGACCGTCGCATTGACGTGCAGCAGGTGTCCGGACACGAGACTCTCCCGTCAGGTCACGCTCAGGGCGTCCTGGTTGATGGATACGGTGGCGCCGACGAGCGAGATCGAGGCGCCCTGGCCGTTGCTGATCCGGATGCCCGAGTCGTCGAGCACGATCGAGGCCCCGCTCGGCGTGCGCAGGGTGATCCCGGTGGTCGGATCGTCGGACAGCACGATCACCCGGTGCCCGGAGGTCTCCAGCACCGTGTTCGGCGCGCCCGGCGGTCCGGTCAGCGCCTCCACCGGGACCTCCGAGGCGGAGCCGTACCAGCAGCCCGTCCAGACCGGGTAGCTCTGGTCGCCCTGCTCGAACTCCAGCCACACGCCCGCCCCGACCGGCGGGACCGCGTAGTGGCCCATGCCGGGACCGGCCACCGGGAAGCACGGCATCGCCCAGCCCGAGGTGACCTCGCCCAGGACGTCGGGCACCTGGGCCTGGATGCGGCCGATCCCGAGCGGGTCGGTGTTGTTCACCACCGTCCCCCGGAACTTGCCGAGGTAGCGGGTCGGTTCGGCCATGCCGGCACCTCCTGGTGGTCACGGGACGACGGTGGGTCCGAGGGCGATCAGGCCCTCACGGGTCAGCGTGAAGTTCTGGGTGTACGAGCCGGGTCTGAGGTTGTGGGTGACGCTCTTGACGAAGTACAGGCCGTCGTAGGTGAGCCCGGCGCCGCGGACGCCGACCAGCTCGCGCGGGCGCAGCACGTGCCCGTACCGGACGACGTCCAGTTGCCCGGAGCCCGAGACGGCGTCCGCCGACTGCATCGCCTGGGCGATGATCTCGGCGACGGCCTGGCCGGTGTCCTTCTTGGCGGTGTCGGCGACGACCTTCTTCTTCAGCGCCGGCGCGGGCCTGAGCGCGAGCGGCGGGCGCAGCACGCTCACCTCCGGCACCGGCAGGACGGCGGACACCTTGGTCGCCGGGAGCTGGATGCGGGCCTCCGGCTCCTCGCGGGCGGTGCCGTCGAAGGCGAAGGTGAGCTGGTCGACGTTGGACAGCACGTCCAGGTTCACGTTCAGCGCGTGCTGCGGGACGCCGAGCCGGTTCTCCGGCCCCCAGTAGGCGCGGCTCATCCCGGGGACCGGGCCCGGGTCGAGGTAGAAGACGTACCCGTTGGCCTTCGCCAGCTCGTTGACGTAGCCGAGGTCGGTGCCCTTCTGGAAGTCGATCCGCCGGGTGGGCATCGGCGTCTGCGGCACCAGCTCGGGGATCACCAGCGGGGCGATGCCGTACTGCCCGTACTTGCCGATGATCGCGGCGACCCGGGCCGCCGGGGACATCGCCGGGAAGGGCACCGCGGCCTGCTCCTCCAGGTCCATCAGCACCGTGAGGTCCTCGCCGGTGACGGTGAGGGTGGACTGGCCGGGCTGGTTGCTGATGCCGACCTCCTGCCGGATGATCACACCGTCCATCAGCACGGTCGGGGTGCCGGTGACGGTCACCATCAGCACCACCCTGATCTTCGGGTCGAAGAAGCCGCCCGGCAGCAGCGCGGTGTCGATCAGACCGTTCTTCGACAGGTCGAAGGCGAGCTGGAACCCGCTGCGCTGCCCGGACGCCACCGTGACCTGCGCCGACAGCAGGGCGTCGGTCACCGGCTGGGGCACCGGCACCGGGAGCTGCGGGCCCATCAGCAGGCCGAGCCGGATCGACCCGACCGGCCCGTTCCCCGTGACGGCGGCGGCGTCAGGCACGGCCCACCCCCGGTACGGCGCCGGGCAGCGCGACGGTGATCCGCCGGCCCGGCGTCGCGGTCAGCTCCCGGGGATCGATCACCGGGTTGGCGTCGGCGATCCGCCACCACTGGTCGGCGCTGCCGAGGTAGCGCTGGGCGAGCAGATCGAGGCGGTCGCCGGCGCCGACGGTGTGCTCGGCGAGCGGGGTCAGGCCGTCCGTGGGCGGCAGCAGTCGCCGGGTCAGGTACGGCACCTGCCGTCCGTCCGGTGCCGTGTACAGCGCCACCGGGACGCCGTGGTAGCGGCTGGTCAGCGGGTAGGACGAGGACGCGGGCAGCGCGGCGAACGGGTCGTCGGGGGTCGACGGGGTCCTCGGAGGCATCGGGGTCATCGCAGTCCACCGCCCAGGCCGAGCGCGCTCAGCCGGCCGTCGGCCGCGCCGGCGACCAGCCGCTCCTGCTGCGCGAGGTGCGCGAGGTAGAGCTCGGCCCCGCGGTGGCCGGTCGGCAGGTCGCTGACGGTCAGGACGCGCAGGCCGATGGCGACGGTGGCCCTGATCGGGTTCAGATCGATGTCGAACGCCTCCTCGGTGATGGTGAGTTCGGTCAGCCGCACCGGCAGGATCCGCTTGCCGCCCCAGGTGAACAGGGTGAGCGGGGCCTCGATCGGCGTGATCTCCAGGGTGCCGACCGCCGCGAGCGCCTGATTGCTCCGCAGCCGCGCACTGGGCGGCTGCACCAGCAGCTCCAGCGTGGCCAGCTGCGGATGGATGCCGTTCGGGGCCGGCAGGTCCAGCTGGTCGGTCGCGTCCAGCTCCGCGGTGAGCTTCCAGGTCTCCACGGCCGGCCCCTTGAGCCGCAGGGCCTCCGTCCGGTCCCCGCTGCCGTCGGCCCCCGCCACCTGCGGGGCCAGCGAGCGCTCCAGACTGTCCGGGTTGAACTGCAGCACGATGATCCGCTGCGGCGTGCCGCGCTGCGGATCGACGATGACCAGCCCCGACCGCACGGGCCTGGGGGCGTCCGTGTAGGGCATCAGGAGTCGCCTTCCGTTCGGGCCAGTCCCTCCAGCAGGACCCCCGCGTTGTGCCGGACGTGGTCCACCGGGTCCGTCCGGCTCAGCTCCTCCACCAGCGCCACCAGGCCGGGCCAGGGGAGGTACCCGGTCGCGACCACCACCGCCTGGCGGATCCCCGGATCGGCGTCCCGGGCGGCGCCGGCGAACGCCTCGACCACCGACCGGTCCTCCGGGCCCTCGGCGGTCAGCGCGGCGGCGTAGAGGGCGACCAGCCGGTCGTTGCGGTTGGCCCCCTCGGCCCCCGCGGCCCCGTCGGCCCCCACGGTCGACGCCTCGTGCAGCGCGGTCAGGGCCTCGTCGAGCGTCCACACCCGGCAGCGCGGACGCAGTTCCGCCTCCGCCTCCGCCGCGTCGTCGCCCCGGATCGTGACGTACCGCATGCCGGTGATCCGGTCGTCGACGTAGTGCACCTCGGCGCCGCCGTCCGGGGTGAGCCAGCTGTCGACGACGGCGCCGTCCTCCTGCCGTCCGAGGTCGAGGAGGTCCCAGAAGAGGTCCCAGACGACCAGCTTGAAGTCGTGTTCGGTGAACTCGGGCCTGAGGACCAGGCGGGTGAACGATCGGGTCATGGGGTCTTCCTCTTATCTCAGGCCGTAGAACTGCCGCAGGAACTGGCGGACGAGGGCCTCGCCCTTCTTGACGGTCTCGGCCTCCGTCGCGGCCAGGATCCCCCGGCCACCGGTGCGGGCCTTCGCCCAGGCCTCGCCGAGCTCCACCTCGCGGAGCCGCAGCTCGGCGCGTTCGGCCACCGAGCCCTTCAGGTACGTCCGCTGGCCCGCCTCCTCCTGTTCGAGACCGGCCGCCGCGGCCGCGGCGCCCTCCATCGACATCGGGAACAGCCCCCGGTTGCCCAGGCGGTTGCCCTCGTGCCCGGCGAACGCCTGGTCCCGGTCGAAGCCGCCGGCCCCCGGTCCGCGGGCCAGCAGATCGGTCGTCATGGCCGCGAAGCCGAGGTTGGCGGGATTCCGGACGGACTCCCGGACGAACATCAGCCAGTGCGCGTTGCGGACCAGCTCCTGCTGCTCCGGCGTGAACGACGGGGGCAGTTGCTTGTTGGTGCTGTACGCCCGCAGCGCCATGGCGAAGTTCATGTCGGTCAGACCGACGCGGGTCAGATCGGCCGGGATCTCGGGGTACTTGCCGACCCCCCTGGTGATCTGGTTGAAGGCGCCCGCCCACTGCTGTTCGCTGACCGGTCCGCCCTCCGGGCCGACCAGGTAGCGGTCCACCTTTCCCCAGCGGAGCCTGTACGGCGGGAGGGTGAGCGGACCGCCCTGCGCGGCCGAGAGTTCGAGGTCCGTGCCGCGGTTGCGCAGGTACCGGACGACGCCGGGAATGTCCTTCCGCCCCTGCGTCCGCAGCTCCTGGTCCCCGGCGGCCGCCCCGGCCCGGTACTTGAGGATCCGCATGTGCGTCGCGACCGCGATCACGTCGGCCCGTTCCAGGAGGCCCTGGGCCTGCTTGCGGATGATCGCGCGGACCTCCTCCGCCGTCAGCTCGAAGCCGCCCCCGGCCGCTTCCCTGGGGTTGAGCAGCGCCTCGATGGTGAAGGCCGGACTGCCGACCTCGGAGAGACCGGTCAGCCGGTACCAGGCCCGCATCCCGGCCAGGACCGGTCCGAGCACCGGCTGCGGCACACCCCGGGCCAGCAGGCGCTGGATCCGCGGACGGATGCGGGCGACGATCAGGTCCAGGCGCTGCTGCTTCGCCTGCGGCGAGTTCTCGCGTGCGCGGCGCTCGGCGCGCTGCCGGCGGCGCCTGCTCTGCCAGTCACGCAGCCGGTCGCGCTGCTTGCGGTAGCCGTCGCGGATCCGGTGGGCGCCGTTGGTCAGGGCGCGGCCCAGCCGGCTGCCGAGGAGCTTGCGGCCGAGGGCACGGGCGGCGCCGCGGACACGGGTGAGGGCGGCCCGGACCGTCCGGCGGGAGGCGTCCAGCGCGCGGCCGACGGCCGAGCCGGGGCGGCGGGGCGCGGCGGACCGCGGACGGGCGGCCTCGCGGCGCGGGCGCCCGGTGGCGGGGGTGGGGTGCTGCGCGCGTCGGTCGATACGCGGGGCGGGGCGGGCCCGTTCGGGCAGCGGCTGGGCGGCGCGGGTGGGGGAGGGGCTGCGGCGCAACGACCGGGTGGCCCGGCGCAGGGTCTCCCGGGCCCGGTTGACGGCGCGTCCGGCCGCCCGGCGGGCGCCCCGGCCGGCCCTGGCCAGGCCCTTCAGGATCCGTTGGGCGATTCCCTTGAGCCGGTTGCCGACCGCCTTGCCGGCTCCCTTGAGCTTGCCGAGCAGGAAGTTGGAGATGAAGTCCAGCAGCGCGACCACGCCCGACGCGACCGCGTCGGCGAACAGACAGGCGGCCGATCCGGACCTGACCGCCTTGAGGAAGGCGACGAACCTCCCGATCGCGGCGACGATCCTGCTGACGGTGTTCCACGCCGCGACCAGGCCCTGGATGATCGCCATGACCGCGCCCGCGGCCGGCACGATCAGTGACACCAGCTTCTCGATGACGATCGAGACGATCATCCCGGGCAGCGCGGCCACGATCGCCTGCCAGGCCATCCGGCCGATCCGGGCCATCGAGACACAGCCCTTGGCCAGGACGTTGACCAGGGCGGAGGTCAGACCGACGACCGACTCGACCTTCTCGTCGAACCACTGCTTGACCGCCCGCTTGATCGCCCCCCACAGGTGGAGCCGGATGCCGTCGACCGCGGCGGTGCCCAGCTTGCGCAGCCACCCGCCCGGGTCGGCGGCGATGTCGCCGATCAGGACGGCGAACTCGCCGAACACCGCGATGGCCTTCCGCACGAAGTCGATCGCGTCCAGCACCGTTCTGCGGACCGCCTCGATCGCGGCCTTCAGCCCGGCCTCCAGCGTGTCCAGCAGCGCGCTCAGCCCGGCCGCCAGCGCGTCGAGCAGCTTGTCGACGGCGTTCCTGAGCCTGTCCGCCCACGCGTTGACCTTGGCGACGGCCCGGTCGCGCCACTCCTCGATCTTCCGGCGGAACCGGTCCCGCAGGTCCGGGAAGGCCGCCAACAGGACGTCGCAGATCGCGATCAGCGCGTCGGCGAGCTTGTCGATCAGCTCGACGGCGAACTTCCGCGCCTGGTCGATCGCCCAATCGGCGAACGTGCGGAAGCCGTCGATGATGTCGTTGATCAGACCGCGGAAGTAGTCGAAGACCCTGGTCACCGCCTGGACCAGCGCGTCGAAGGCCGCCTTGACCTTGGACTTGACCCAGCCCCACCAGCCCTCGGACTCCTCCTTCTTGCGGTCCTTCTCCTGCCGCGCCTTCTCCTCGGCCTCCTTCCGCTTGTCCTGGATCTTCCGGTTGTCCTGCTGCTGACGGTCCCGGACGTCCTTGTCGGCCTGGGTGCGCCTGCCCTCGATCCGGCCGGTCCGGTCCCGGTGCTCCGCGTCGGCGTCCCGGTCCGCTCCGGCGACCTTCCGGTCCTGCTCGGTGCGCCACTGCTCGCGCTCGGCGGCGACCTTCTCCGCGGCGTCGCCCCGCTCGCCGGCCTGCGCCCGGGCGTTGTCGGCCACCTCCTGGTCGATCCCGGCCTGGTTCTGCCGGCGCGCCTCGGCCTCGCCCTGCTTCTGCCGGGCCTGTTCGGAGCCCAGCCGGCTCCGGCCCTGGCCGACCGCGGCCTCGATCTGCGGGCCGCGCTCCTGCCGGGCCACCAGGCCGATGCCCGGCCCGGTGCCTGGGCCGGTGCCTGGGCCGGTGCCGACCGCTCCGCCGGTGCGGGCGCCCCCGCTTCGCCGGCCGCCCCCCGGCACCGAGGCGGTCAGGGTCTCCTTCGGCACGTCCGGGTAGATCCGGTCCTCGCCCATCGGCTTGGCGGCGTCCTCCCGGCCGACACCGAGGATCCTGGCGGAACCGTCCTTGAGCTTCGCCGTCTGCAGATCGGTCCGCACCGGGTCGCTCTCACCGGACAGTTCGACCCGGGGCGCCGGACCGACCGTGGTGTTCAGCGCCGGGTCGGTCGAGGGCACGCCGTCGACCGCGCCCTGAACCTGCTGCACCTCCTGCGGCGAGACCTGGCCGCCCGCGTCGTCGGTGACATGCGGCGGGGCGACCCGCTCGGCGGGGTTCGGCCCCTCGACGCGCTTCCGTTCGGCCTCCTGCTGGGCGCGCTCCGTGTCCGCCGGGCCGACCCGCTCCAGCCGCTCCGTCACCGCCTCCGCGGGCGGCGCGGCCTCGGGCGTACCGGACTGGGTCCGCGGGGCTCCCGACGGCCGCTGCACGGCGGGCGGGTCCGCCTGCAGCCGGGCGTGCTGCTCGCCGACCGTACGGTCCACCGAGCCGTCCACGCCGTCCAGCGCGGTGGCCATCCGATCGGGCGGCAGGCTCGCGGCGGTGGCGAGCGCGCTCTGCGGGTCCTGGGCGGAGACGTCGGGCGGGGCCGGTGCCTCCTCCTGCTTGGCCGGGGCGGCGGCGCCGGCCGCGCAACCGCCGGCTCCCGCGCCGGTGGCGTCGGGCTCCGCCTCGGTGGTGGGCTGCTGCGGGCCCGCGCAGGCGCCGCCGCCGGACTCCAGGGAGGCCTCCGGGGCGGGACCGGCGGCGAGGTCGGCCGGGGCGTCGGTCTGCTCGGCCG
This sequence comes from Kitasatospora sp. NPDC004723, assembly GCF_040609255.1. Classification (NCBI taxonomy): domain Bacteria; kingdom Bacillati; phylum Actinomycetota; class Actinomycetes; order Kitasatosporales; family Streptomycetaceae; genus Kitasatospora; species Kitasatospora sp. NPDC004723. The sequence continues at coordinate 160,264 of NZ_JBEXJT010000008.1, forward strand.
CCGGACCGGGGGCCGTGGGCGGCGCGGAGTCGGGCGGCGCGGAGTCGGGCGCCGGCCCGGGTGCGCGGTCCGGGGCGTCGGCGGTTCCGGTCGGGCCCTCGCCGCCTACCGGCCCGGCTGCGGTGGGGGCGGTGGGGGCGGCGGTGCGCTGCGGGGCGCTCGGCTCGGGCCCGCGCGGCTCCTCGGCTTCCGGCTGCCGGCCCGGCTGCTGTTCCTGCCCCGGCTCGGGCTGCTCCCGCTGCTCAGGGGCGGCGGGCTCGGCGGCCGGGCCCCTGTCCGGGCCCCCGTCCGGGCCGCCGTCCGACGCGGGATCGGGGCCGACCTCCTGCGCGACCGGCCGTTCCGGCTGGAGGTCGCGGCCACCCGCGTCCTCGGCCTCGGCCTGCGCGGGCTCCTCGTCGGCCTCCGGCCGGCTCCCACGCTCGTCCTGGACCTCCTCGGCCTTGGTCGCGGGGGGCTCCGGGAACGACGGGGCCTCGTCGTCGACGGCCGGCATGCTGTCGGCCGACGGCGGGATCCGGTCGAGGGTCGGGACGGCGGAGAGGTCGAGGTCCGAGGAGGGCAGGAAGTCCCCGGGCCGCAGCTCCGGCCCGTCGGCGGCCGACGGCGCCCGGCCGTCCCGGTCCTCGCCGGGGGCGGCCCGGACCTCGGCGTCCGCGTCGGGCTCCATGCCCAGCGGCCGTTCCTCGTCCCGGATTTCGTCCTGCGGTCGGTCGCCCGCCAGCAGCCCGTGCCGGGCGAGCGGACTGTCCGGGGCCTGCACGATCGCGTCCAGGCGCTCGGGCCGGACGGGCGCCGGCTGCGGCGGCGGCACGGCGGCGGGCTCGCGTGGCGTGGTACCCGCCGAGGGCTGGGCGGCGGCGTCCGGCTGCGCGGCTTCGGGCGGGTTGGTGACGGGGACGGCCTGCGGCGGGGCCGACTCCTCCGCCGTGGCGGGCGCCTGCGCTGCCGCTGCCGGTGCTGCCTCGGATGCTGCTGCGGGGGCCTCCGGGGCCGCTGCGGGTTGCTCCGCCGGCTGCGCGCCCGGCGGAGCCTGGTCGGCCGCGCCTTCCGGGGGTTGGGCCTGCTGCTCGTCCTGCTGCTGCTCCGGCGGCCGGTTCTGCTCCTGACCGGGCTCGACGGTCGGCTCGGTGGCCTCGGTGGCCTCGGTGACCGGCGCGGGCGTCTGCGCGCCGTCCACCTCGGCCGGGCGCTGCTCGGCGGCCTCGACCAGCTCCAGTACCCGGGTGTAGTCGGAGGAGGGCAGCCGGTCGGCCAGCCGGTCGAGTACGGAGGCCTGCAACTCGGGGGCGAAGCGTGCGAGTTGAAGCCTGACCCGACCGGAGGAGTCGGTCGGGTCGCCGCGCAGCGAGCGCAGGATGCCGGCCGCCAGCCGGTCGACCAGGGTGGCCGGATCGAGCCGCTCGGTGCGGAACCGGTCGGCGTCGACGGTCGCGTAGCGGAGCCAGCCCGGCGTGGCACCCGGTGTGGCACCCGGTGTGGCCGCCGCCGGCCGGTCGTCGCGCGCGCCGCGCTCCGCCTCCCGTTCGATCGGGTCCTGCGGCAGACTGACCGCGCCCAGGTCGCGGCCGGCCCGCAGCGCGCCGAGCGGGTTCGGGGCCTGGACGGTGTGCAGCAGCTCATGGGTGAGCAGCCGCCGGCCGTCCTCGGCGGCGGGCCGGTACTTGCCCTCGCCGAAGAAGAGGTCCTGGCCGACGGCGACGGCGTCCGCGCCGATCAGTTCGGTCAGCGCGGCGGAGTCCCGGTCGGTGTGCACCCGGACCCGGCTGAGGTCGTGTCCGAGCCGCGCCTCCAGCTCCCGGCGCAGGCCCGGGTCGAGCGGCTGGCCGGCGCCGGAGACGATCTCCTTCGGCTCCGGCGTCCGGGACTTCGGCGTCCGTGCGCGCTTCCGCTCCGCGCCCCGCCCGGCGTCCTTCGAGGCGACGGCGGGCGTGGCGGCCGTCGCGGCGGGCCGTGTCATGGCCGCCCCCGTCCCGCGGGCCGGCCGCCGCCCGACAGCCCGCTGTGCACGGCACGGGCGAGCGCCTCGCCGAGCCGCCGCGCGGAGACACCCGCGGGCAGCGGCGGCAGCCCGGCGAGCCGGTCCAGCGCGCGGTCACCGCCGGCCGCGAGCGGCACGCCGCGTGCGGCGACCAGACGGGCCAGTTCGCTCCGGAACGCCGTCGTCAGCCGGTCGTGGTCGATTCCCGCGAAGCCGTCCAGGACCAGCTCACCGATCTCGACCTCGATCCGTCCGGCACTCCCGCGCCCGGCGCCATCACGCCCGGTACCGGGCTCCCGCCGCTCCTCGGTCAGATCCATCCGCCGACCTCCGAGGGCGTCAACGGGCGCTCCAGCTTCAGGTACTCGGTGCGCGCGGCGGCCAGCAGGTGCCGCATCTGCAGGGGACAGTCCTCGTCGGCGGCCTGGAAGGCGGCGGAGAGCGCGATGTTGCGGATGGAACCGCCGGTCACGGTCAGCTGGGCGAGCCGCTCCGGGTCCACGCCCTGGCTGGGGGTCCGCGCGGGGATGACCCGCCGCCAGATCTCGGCGCGCTCCGGCACCCCGGGGAACGGGAAGTCGACCACGAACCTGATCCGCCGCATGAACGCCGGGTCCAGCGCCTTCTTCATGTTGGTGGTGAGCACCGCCAGGCCCCGGTAGGCCTCCATCCGCATCAGCAGGTAGCTGACCTCCAGGTTGGCGTAGCGGTCATGGCTGTCCCTGACCTCGCTGCGCTTGCCGAACAGCGCGTCGGCCTCGTCGAACAGCAGCAGTGCGCCGCCGCGTTCGGCCGCGTCGAAGACCCGCCGAAGGTTCTTCTCGGTCTCGCCGATGTACTTGCTGACGACCTGGGAGAGGTCGATGACGAACAGGTCCACCCCGAGCTGCCCGGCGACCACCTCGGCCGCCAGCGTCTTTCCGGTGCCCGACCCGCCGGCGAACAGCGCGGTGACGCCGAGGCCGTGGCGCAGCACGGCTTCGAAGCCCCACTCCTGGTAGACGGTGCCGCGTCGGCGGACGTGGGCGACGATCTCGCGCAGCGTCGCGCGCTGGCGATCCTCCAGCACCAGGTCCTCCCAGCCGGCGCGCGGCTCGACCCGTCGGCCCAGCTCGTCGAGGCACATCCGGGCTTCCACCAGCCCGGCGTGCCACGCCAGCGGGCTGATGTCCCGGCCGTTCCCGGCCGCCCGCCGGGCCGTCGCCGCGGCGGATCGGATCACATGGCCGGGCAGCGAGAACTGTGCGGCCAGCGAACGGAGTTCACGCTCGGTGATCCCCGGTGCGCCGTCCAGGGCGGTGGTCCAGATCGCCAGCTGGTCCTCGGGGCCGAGCGGGGGCACGGCCAGCCGGGGACGGTCGGAGGCCCCGGGGGGCCGGGGCTCGTCGCCGGACACGACCAGCGGAACGGTGAGGCCCGCGAGGAAGGCCTCCACGCCGTTCGGGCTGTGCGGGCGCTCCCGGCCCGGCTCCGCGCCCTCCACCAGCAGGGCGGCCGGGATCAGGATCGCCTCCCGCTGCCACAGCCGGGCGAGCCGCTCGCGTTCGGCCGGCTCGGTGGGCAGGTCCTCGCGGTGGGCGGCGTAGAGGCCGAGCCCGGCGCGGTGGGCCGCTGCCGCCGCGATCTCCCAGCGGGTGCGGCGGTCGGCGCCGGTCAGTTCGCTGTGCGGCGGTCCGTGCGGCCCGTCCGGTCCGGCCGCGGTCCACGTCCGCGCCAGTTCGGCGGCGCACCGTTCGTGCGGGCCGGGCAGTTCGCCGGGCGGGCCGACCCGGGTGAGCAGCCCGTGCAACCGCACGTCCAGGTAGGGCACGCCGACCAGGAAGTGCAGCACCCGCTCGTCGATCCGCAGCCGGGAGGTGGTGAGCGCCGTCTCGTCCTCCGGCTCGGTCAGCCGGAAGCGGCGCAGCGGGCCGACCGGGGTGAGCGCGCTCCAGTGCGGTCGGTCCAGGGCGGCCAGGGCGAGCGAGAAGGTCGGGTACGCGCGCCCGGGGTCGCCGCTCGCCGCGGCGCACCGGGCGGCGGCGGTGGGGTCGATCTCGGGGGCGGCGGCCAGGACGAGGAGGTCGCGCTCGAACGGGGTGAGGCCGAAGGAGGCGGTGAGCGCGTCCAGGGCCGTGACGGGCGGTGGCTGCCCGACCAGGTGGCCGTCGGCCGCACCGGCCGCACCGGCCGCACCGGTCGTCCTGCCCGCCCTGCCGGCCCCGGACGCACCGCTCGGCCGCCGGCCGGTGCGGCCCGCCGCGTGCGCGTCGACCCGTTCCAGCACGGCCGTGACCGCGGCCGACAGCGACCGCCGGTGCGGTTCGTCCGCCGGGCCGTCGTGGCCCTGCCCTCGGCGCGTGCTCATCGTGTCCCCCCGTCCCCCGGTCAGTGCGTCAGATCCACGACGGGGCCGGTGAAGGACCCGTCCCCGTCCACCGTCAACTCGCTGGGCACGCCGTCCACCTGCACCCGGGCCAGGTACACCGTCGGGCGGAGGCCGGTGACCGGCACCCGGACCTTGAACGGGTCGCTGCGCGGCCGCGGCGGCGCGGGTGCGCGGAACTGGTGGCTCGCCCCGGCCCGACCGGTGGGCGGGTGCAGCTCGTCCAGCAGCAGCAGGACGTGCTGGTCGTCCCGGAGCGGCAGGTCCAGTCGGACGTCCAGCCGGGCCGAGACCCCGGCCGGTCCGTCGGCGCGGTCCGCCGTGCCGATCGGCGCCAGGATCCGCGGCTGCCGGGCGAAGGTCTGCGCGTTGGACTCCACGGCGAGGTGCTCGGCGGCCGGCCGGCCGTCCAGCGCCAGTCCGTGCAGCACCTGCACCTGGTGGACGCCGGGCGGCAGATCCTCCGGGACGGCCAGCACCAGCCGGTCGTCCCGGACGGCGCCCGGGCCGACCGTCACCCGCTGCTCGCCCAGCCGGACCACCACCAGGTCCGCGCGCAGGCCGGAGCCGTGCACCACCAGCTCCCGGTCCTTGGTCACCGGCCCCTCCTCGGGGACGTCCCGGGACCCGGCCGGTCGGGAGAGCACCCGTGCGACGACCGGTCCGCGGGACGGCACGGCCCGCACGGTACGGCGCAGCACGGGCTTGCCGGCCACCGGATCGGTCCTGCCCTCCACCAGGACGGCGGTGGCTTGGTAGGCGACGGACAGCGCGAACGGCGTCTGGAACAGCGCGGTCCACAGCTTGGACAGCTCGTCGACGTCCATCGACGCGGCGGTGAAGCGGACCCGCTGCGGCGAGGCGGCCAGGTCCGCTCCCGCCAGGTACGGCTGGGCGGCTGCCTCCTCGATCAACTGACGGGACAGCACTGGCTGTTCGGTCAGCGCCCGGACCACGCAGCCGAGCAGCCGCTGGCCGACCAGCCGGGACTCCTCGCCGTAGCAGCTGATCAGGTAGTGCAGGTCGAGGGCGGCGGTCGGCCGGGTCAGCAGGGTGCCGTCCGTCGTGCGGGTGGGCGCGTCGAGGTTGCGCAGCGAGGCGTTGGGCGTGACCTGGTAGAGGAAGACGGTGATGGCCGGGTCGGTCGGCGGCTCGCTGGGCGGCTTGCGGGTGCCGACCTCGACCGCGAACGGGATGTCGGGCGAGAGCGCGCGGATGATGAGCAGCCGCAGCGCCTCGCTCACGGTGGCGATGGCGAGGTGGTTGCTCATGGGCCCGCCCGCTCGGTCATGAGGGCTCCCGGGTGAGGTAGGTGTCCAGGCCGAGGACCGGGGCCGGGCGGGCCGCGGCCGGCCTGCGCGGTTCGGCCTGGACGCGTTCGGCGGCCCTGACCTCGACCCGCCCGATCCGCACCCGCACCACCCGTTCGACCGGCCGCGGCCGACGGCGGGTCCCGGCCCCGTTCCCGGACGGGTGTCCCGGGGCGGCCACCGCGGCGGCCCGCCGTCCGGACGCCGGTGCGACGGCCGGCCGTACGGGCGCGGGTGGCGCCCCGGCCGGGGGCTCGGCCGCGACCGTGCGCTGCGGTGCGGCGACGGGCGCCGCGGTGGCCGGCGCCGGGGCCGCCGGGCGGGCGGCCCCCGTCCGCGGCGGTGGCTCGTCGGCCCGCGCGGTGGCGGTGGCGATCGGCGGCGCGAGCAGCAGCGGTGTGCGCGGCAGCGGAAGGGCGGGCGCGGCGGCCGGGCGGTCGGCGCCGCCCGCCGCCGGGGGCGTCTCCCCGGCCGGCGTCGGATGCGGTGTCGCCGACCGGGGGAGCAGCGCGAGAACGGGCCGCCCGTCCGGCAGGCCCGGGGCGACCGGCTCTCCGCCCCCGGCCGGCAGCGTCGGTCCGAGCGCGTCGATCCGTTCGAACGGCCCCGGCAGGCGCGGGCGTACCCGCACGCCGGCTCCGGCCCCGGCGGGGTCCCGGCCCGGGGCGCCCTTGGCCACCAGGCGGTCGAAGTGGTCAGGCATCTGCACACAACTCCAGGTAGTAGCGGCGCCGCAGCGGGCTGAGGGCGAGGATCTCCGGCTCGCTCCAGCCGTAGGCGGTGGCCAGCAGATGGACGTCGAGCAGGGTGGCCCGGGCCCAGTCGTCCAGCTCCTCCCAGAGGTAGGAGGCGATGTCCAGCTCGGCGAGGGTCTGCCGCCCGCACTCGGGGCAGCCGAGGTTCAGCCGCACGTCCGCGCAGGGGTCGGCGGTGGCAGCGGCCTCGGCCATCCGCCGCTGCACCGGCTCGGGGAGCTGCCGCGCCGCCACCGGCTCCCCGCCGTGCTCGGCGGTCAGCACGCACCGCTCCAGCAGCACGGCCCTCGCCCGGCCGGCCGGGGCCTGCTCGGCGGCGGCCAGGTCGGCGGGGGTGGCCGGCCGGAAGCCGACCCGCCAGCCGTCCAGCTCCACCCGCAGCGGCCCGGGCGCCGGTCGCGCGGCACCGGCCATCCACCCGGCGTCGAAGGTGAACTCCATCTCCTCCGAGCAGCCCGGGCAGCCGAGCCGCATGGTGAGCTGGTCGCCGAACAGCTCGGTGCGCAGTCCGAACAGTTCGGCGTCCCGCTCGCCGAGCGGTACGGCCAGCAGCTCCTCCGCCCCGGCGCCGGGACGGGCGACGGTGTGCAGCAGCAGGGCCCGCCCGGTGCGCCCGGCCGCCTGCCCGGCCTCCCAGGTGGCCAACAGGGCCGCCTGCCCGGTGAGTTCCATGGTCCGACCGCCGCTCAGGCCGGTTGCTGGAACGACGGCTCTTCCGGTTCGGGCGTCTCCTCGTCCCGCTCCCAGCCCTCCACCTCCAGCTTGAGGCTCTGGATCGCCACCGCGTTGGCGTTGGCGTCGAGTTCGCCGAGCACCTGGTACTCGCTCGGCCAGGCGCGGTACAGCTTGTGGGCGACCGCCACCTGACCGGCCTCGTTGAGCACCTGGATCACCAGGTCCTTGCGGAAGTCCCGCAGCGAGACCTCGGCCCCGCGGCCCGCGCCGACCATCCAGACCTTGTTGGCCCAGCGGTCGAACTCCGGGTCGTGGGTGACACCGCGCTCCAGGGTGACCGCCTCGAAGTCGGTGCGGCCCGGCGACTTCCGCGGCGCGCTCGAATCTCCCCCGCTGCGGTGCTTCACCACTTCGGTGGTGCGCTTGAGCGGACTGACCTTGCTGATGCCGGCGACGATCCGGCCGTCCCAGACCACCAGGAACTTGAAGTTCTTGTACGGATCGAAGCGATGTGGATTGACGGTGAACTCGACCATGGAGATCCTAAACCTCGAACTGTCCGGCGAGCTGCTCGATCTTGACAATCACGAATTCCGCAGGTTTGAGCGGCGCGAATCCGACCACGACGTTCACCACGCCGCGATTGATGTCGTCCTGGGTGGTGGTGTCCCGGTCGCACTTGACGAAATAGGCCGAGCGCGCGGACGTGCCCTGGAACGCGCCCTGCTGGAACAGCGAGTGCAGGAACGCGCCCACGTTCAGCCGGATCTGTGCCCACAGCCGCTCGTCGTTGGGCTCGAACACCACCCACTTGGTGCCGCGGTAGAGGCTCTCCTCCAGCATCAGCGCGAGGCGCCGCACCGGGACGTACTTCCACTGCGAGCCGAGCACATCGGCCCCGGCCATCGTCCGGGCGCCCCACGCCACCGGGCCCACCACCGGGAAGGTCCGCAGGCAGTTCACCGCGAGCGGGTTCAGCAGGCCGTTCTCCCGGTCCGTCAGCGGAACGGTCAGCGCGCGCACCCCGGGCAGACCGGCCTCGGTGCCCGCCGGGGCCTTCCACACTCCCCGCTGGCCGTCGGTGCGCGCCATCACGCCGGCGATGGTGCCCGAGGGCGGGAAGGCGCGCAGCCGGCCGGTGAGCGGATCGACCAGCTCCAGGTGCGGGAAGTACAGCGCCGCGTGGTCGCTGCGCACCGAGTCGAAGGCGGACAGGCCGGCCCGGGCGGCGTCCAGCGTCGTCCACGCCTGCGGGGAGTCGACGATCAGGAACATCCGCTTCTCCACGCAGAGCGCCTGGGCGGCCGAGACGACCGTGACCGCGTCGTCCACGTCGGCGTAGCCGGCCAGTTCCGGCAGCACCAGCAGGTTGACGTCCTGGACGTCGCGCAGGGCCTGGATGCCGGTCTTGGCCGCCTCGCTGCCGATCAGGTCGGTCAGGCCGGGGGACGCGCCGTCCTGGCCGCCGGTGAGGGCGAGGACCGGCGGGCTGACCGAGCCCTCCAGCCCCAGGTTGTTGGCGGCCTCGCCGAGGAAGCGGACCACGTCGGCCGGGTCGGTGGAGCCGGCGACGACCTGGAGCCGCCGGCCGAACACGCTCACCCGGGTGCCCGCGAAGGCCCGCCGGCCCGGGGCGTCGGGCAGGGCGCGCAGTTTGCGCTCCAGCAGCAGGGCGAGTTCGGTGACGGTGGTGGGTGCGGGGCCGTCCGCGGCCGGGTCGTGGACGGTGACGGTGCGCGAGACGTCGCCGATCTTGACCTGGATCGGGTGGGTGAGGTCCGGCAGGGTGGCCGCGAAGGGCTTGGAGACGGTGCCCACCGGGTCCGGCCGGCTCTCCGTCAGGACCTTGACCCGGACGACCGCCGAGCCGTCGTTCACCACCGTCTCGGCGAACCGGGGGTCGGCGGCCCGGACCGACAGGTCCGCGAAGGACTCCTGGACGGCGCCGGAGGTGTCCAGGACCTGGAGGTTGAAGGTGTCGGCCGGGGTCGGCGTCCGGTAGTCCACGGCGACCCGCAGCGCCGCGCCCCAGGCGCCCGGCTCGACGGCCGTGACCTCCAGGGCCGGGGTGGCGGTGGAGGTCTGCGTCGAGCCGAGCGTGACGCCCGCCGCGGCGCCGGTGCCGGCCGCCGCGACCCGCACCACGACCCCGATCGAGCCCCCGTTGAGGAAGAACTGCTGGACGGCGTAGCTGACCGGGCTCTGGCTCGCGAGCCCGCCGAAACGGCGCTCGAAGTCCGCGAAGCTCGTGACGGTGACGGGCTGGTCGAGCGGGCCGCGCCGGGTGGCCCCGACGAAGGCGGTGACCGAGGTGCTCACCGCGGCGATGGTGCGGACGCCACTGGGAAGCTCTTCGATGTAGACGCCCGGGTAGGTCGGTGTCGTCGGCAATTCCCCCTCCGTTCCCTTCGTGCATCAAGAGACTCGGGGAAATGGTGCTCCGAGCATTCCTGGTGCGTTGACGGCAGGCCCAGTTTCATCGTGGGCGGGCTATTCGTCAAGGCTTTTATTGGGGAGGGCAATTGTATTACTTTGCTTATTATCTGGGATTGTGGAATTGCCTGCTCCGCAACTCCTCGGCCAAGCCGTCCGCGCCGGGAACGCGCGCCCTTCACTCCGGCGCACTTGCCGTTGTCGTGCGCTCGTGACCGGGTGAGGTCGTCACGGCCGTGGCTCATGCCTTAGCGTGAGGGCGCTATGGAAGACGTGACTGACACCGCCCGCTCGCCGCTTCGGAATCAGCTGCTCGACGCGGCCTACGACCTGGTGGTCGAACACGGCTGGGCCAAGCTGCGGTTGACGCACATCGCCAAGGCGGCCGAGGTCGGCCGGGCGGTGGTGCACGACCACTTCCCCTCCCTGGACGCGGTGGGGGAGGAGCTCGTCGCGCGGGAGATCGAACGCTTCCTGGGCGGCATCGTCGACGAGCTGAGCAAGCATCCGGACGACCTGCGGGAGAGCGCCGCCGAGGGGGTGGGGTTCGCCCTGCGGTTCGCGGCCGAGAACCCGCTGCTGAACGGCGCGGTCAGCAGCGGGATCGGCGGGGACCGGGCGCTGCTGACGCCGCTCACGACGCGCTCCGAGAGCGTCTTCGACTGCACCTACGCGCTGATCGCCGGGTACGTCGACCGGGCGTGGCCGCAGGTGAGTCCGGAGCGGCGGCGGCTGATGGTCGACGCCGCCGTCCGGCTGACGATCAGTCACATCATGGCCCCCTCCGTACCGGTGCCGGTCGCCGCCCGGGACATCGCCGACATCGCGGCCTACATCGCCGGCGTGGACGGCGTGGACGGCGTGGACGGCGCGGGCGGTTCGGCCGGACCGGCCGGACCGGGCGGCGCGACCGAGGCGTGATCGGGGGCCGGGTTCACGGACCCGGCTCCTCCGCCGCCGCCAACTCGGCGCACCCGCGGTCGAGGACGCGGCCGAACACCTCGGGGTCGGTCAGCGGGAGCAGGTGCGGCCCCGGGACGTGCACCAGCCGGGCCGGGGTGCCGGCCTCCCGGACGCGGTCCAGGAAGCGCCGCTCCTGGAGCCGGAACAGCGGGTCGCCGAGGCCGTTGGCGAGGATCACCGGAGTGCGGACGCGGGAGATCGTCGACAGCATGTCCGTACGGGAGATCACGGCGATCGCCTCGCCGAACCCGCGCTCCGACAGCCCGCCCGCCATGATCGCCCGATAGCTCTCCGCGGGCAGTCGGCGCCGCAGGGCGGCCCGGTTGAGCCGGAGCGACCACCGTTCGCCGAGCCCGCGCTGGACCAGGGCGGTGGCCCGGTGCGGGAGCAGCAGCGGACCGTCGGTCCTGAGCGTGGCGCCGTGCGCGAACAGGCCCACCGCGCCGCCGTGTTCCGAGGCGCCGTAGGCGAGCGCGGCGAAGCCGCCGAGCGAGCTGCCGGCGACGACCGGACGGCGGCCGGTGGAGCGGCTCGCCTCGGCGACGGCGGCCGCGATCCGCTCGACCGCTCCTTCGAGGGTGAACGGGCGGTCGCCCAGGGCGCCGTGGCCCGGCAGGTCGCAGGCGGTGATCCGGTACCGGTCGGCCAGTCGGCCGGCGACCGGCAGCCACATGTGCGCGGACAGCCGGATGCCGTGCACGAGCACCAGCGGGCGGCCGTCGTCGGGGCCGGCGGTCCAGAGGCCGGGCTCCCGGGTCTGACGGAACATGAGGCACCTTTCCTTCGGGGGAGTGGGGACGGGTTCGGATTCGACCGCTCCGGTCGGTTCGGACGGATTGATCAAACGCTGTGCAAAGGGATTCCGGCCGGATTCGCAATTACCATCGGACACCGGCGTGCCGTCAGGTCGTCGAATCACGAGAGCGTGCGAACCGAAATTCGGGAGAGGGAGCAGCAGCGTGCAGATCGCAGAGAGCGTCGCCCTGGTCGCCGGGGGCACTTCGGGCCTGGGGCTGGCCACAGCCCGGCGGCTGGTGGCGGCCGGCGCCCGGGTGGTCATCGTCGGCCGGCCCGGTGGGCGGGGTCCGCAGGTGGCCCGTGAGCTGGGCGATCGGGCGGTCTTCGCGGCGGCCGACATCACCGGCGAGGCGGAGTTGGCGGGCGCACTCGACGTTGCCGAGGCGCTCGGCCCGCTGCGGGTGGTGGTGAATTGCGCGGGTGCGACGAATGCCGTGAAAATCGTCGGGAAAACCGGCCCCTACCCGCTCGCCGAGTTCCAGCGGATGGTCACGGTCAATCTGGTGGGCGCGTTCAATCTGCTCCGGCTCGCCGCCGACCGGATGTCCCGGAACGCGGAAGTGGACGGGGAGCGCGGGGTCGTCGTCCATACCGCCTCGATCGCGGCATTCGACGGGCAGGTGGGCCAGGCCGGGTACGCCGCGGCCAAGAGCGGACTGGTGGGCCTGACCCTGCCGGCCGCCCGGGACCTCGCGCCGCTGAAGATCCGGGTGGTCACCGTCGCGCCGGGGGTGTTCGACACCCCCATGCTCAGCGCCCTGTCGGCGGAGGCGAAGTCCTCGGTCGGCGACCAGGTCCCGCATCCCGCGCGGCTCGGCGACCCGGACGAGTTCGCGGCCCTGGCGCTGCACATCGTGGCGAACCCGATGCTCAACGGCGAGACCATCCGGATCGACGGCGCCATGCGGATGGGCCCGCGCTGAGCGGGGGGAGCCGTGCCCGGACGCTTCCGGCCGGGCACGGCTCACCGATTCCTCGGAAGGCAGCGCAAACTGACGATCAGTCAGCACCACGCGAGGGCGGCCGCTCATCGGGACGGATCGAAGACGACCTTGCCGAACACCGCGCCGTCCGCCAGGGCCTGGAAGCCCTCCCGGGCCCGGCTCAGCGGCAGCACCCGGTCGACCACCGGGGCCAGCCGGTGCGCGGTGCAGAACGCGGCCAGCTCCACCAACTCCTCGCGGGTGCCCAGGGTGGAGCCGACGATCGTCAGCTGCCGGAAGAAGACGTGCGCCAGGTCGGCGGGCGGCATCGCCCCGGTCGTCGCGCCGCTGACCACCACCCGGCCGCCGGGGCGCACGCTGCGCAGTGAGTGGGCCCAGGTGGCCTCGCCCACCGTCTCCATCACCGCGTCGACCCGGTCGGGCAAGCGGGCTCCGGCCGCGAAGACGCCCTCGGCGCCGAGCCGCAACGCGCGCTCGCGGCGTTCCTCGCTCCGCCCGGTCACCCACATCCGGTAGCCGGCGGCGGAGCCCAGCGCGATCAGCGCCGTCGACACCCCGCCGCCGGCACCCTGCACCAGCACCGTCCCGCCGGGCCGGACCCCGGACCGCTTGAAGAGCATCCGGTACGCGGTCAGCCAGGCACCGGGCAGGCAGGCGGCCTCCTCGAACGACAGGCCCGCCGGCTTGGGAACGAGGTTGCGGCGCGGTACGGCCACCCGCTCGGCGAAGGTGCCGTCGTGCTCGTCGCCGAGCAGGGTCCGGGCCGGGTCGAGCGTCTCGTCCCCGTGGCCGGCGGCGGGGTCGCCGACCACCGGGTGGATGAGGACCTCGTTGCCGTCCTCGTCGACGCCGGCCGCGTCGGAGCCCAGGACGACGGGCAGGTGCCGGGCTCCCGGGCCCACGCCGCGCAGCGTCCACAGGTCGTGCTGGTTGAGCGAGGCGGCGCGGACCGTGACGGTCGTCCAGTCGCCCTCCGCCCGGGGCGCCGGCCAGTCGCCGACGTGCAGCCCGGCCAGCGGGTCGGCCCGGTCGGCGCTCTTGGCGACCACCGCGAGCACGTTACGCCTCGCCGAACGGGTCGAAGTGCCGGAAGCAGGCCGAACCCCAGAGGAAGCCCGCGCCGATCGCGGACATGATCAGCAGGTCGCCGTGGCGCGCCCGGTTCTCGATGGTCTCGTGCAGCACGGTGAACACACTGGCGGCGGCGGTGTTGCCGAACCGCTGGACGGTGGTCGGCACCCGGTCGGCGGAGACCCCGAGGGCCTTGGCGGCCTCGTTGATGATGTTGAGGTTGGCCTGGTGCAGCAGGATGTGCTGGACCTCGTCCAGCTCGACCCCGGCGTGGCGGGCGGTGCGGCGGATGCTCTCCGGGAGCTTCTCGGTGGCCATGTTCCACACGGCCTTGCCGTTCATCTTGAGGTACTGGGAGCGCGCCTCGACGGTCTCCGGGCTGGTGGGCAGCCGCGAGCCGCCGGCGGTGATCTCCACCTCGTAGGAGAGCTCGCCGTCGGTGTCCCAGCCCAGCAGGCCGAACCCGGCCGGTGTGCGGCCGAGCAGGGCGGCGCCCGCGGCGTCGCCGAGGAAGACCCGGGTAGTGCGCTCCTGCGGGTCGGTGCCGCGTGAGCCGGCGTCGGCGCCGATGACCAGGACGTACCGGTGGTTGGTGTTCTGCAGCAGGTGCGCGGCGGTGAGCAGGGCGTAGATGCCGCCGGAGCAGGCCGACTGGGTGAGGTCGAGCGGCATCGCCCGGCGGGCGCCGAGCGCCTCCCCGATGATCATCGCGGTGGAGGGCAGCGGCTGGTCGGGAGTGAAGGTGGCGACCACGATGGCGTCCAGCTCCGAGGCCTCGACCCCGGCCCGGGCGAGCGCCTGGCGGCCGGCCTCGATGGCCATGTCGGAGGTGACGCGGCCCTCCTCCAGGAAGCGCCGTTCCCGGATGCCGGTGCGGGAGGTGATCCACTCGTCGGAGGTGTCCAGGGTGCGGGTGAGGTCCTCGTTGGTGACCACGGTCCGGGGCACGTGCAGGCCGGTGCCGAGGATGCCGACCGGGTGGGTCAGTCCGGTCCGTGTGGCCACCGGCGCTGTGGATTCCAGAAGGTTCATGTCGGGTTCCCCGTTTTCTGTGGGATGGGAGGCCGGGGACGGGGCGCCGCGAAGGGTGGCCGCGGCGCGCCCGGGACCGTCGTGGTCGACGATGGTCCGTGACGGGCTTCGTCCCCGAGGCAGTGGCGTCGGGCAGGTGCGGACCGCCGGCAGGAATGCGTCGGCGGCGTGCGGGCAGGGTGGTCGACCACGGTCCGGAGGACCCTGGGTCCTGCCGCGCGGCGCCGAACGAGCCTCCCGGACCGGGTCGCTTCAGGGGTGTGGAAGCCCGCTGACCCGCGGTGCGGTGAAGGCACTGGTGACGATAGCCGCCCGACCGCGCGCCGCGCACCCTCGGCCCTCGTGCTGTGCAACCGCGGATTCTGCGGCAGTTGCACGGCGACGGCCTCGGTGGCGCTCCCTCAGGCCCGGCCGTCGAGCCGGTCGGCGAACTCCGCCCAGGTCTCGGCGCAGGCCCTGGCGGCCTGGCTGACCAGCGGGAGGGAGTGGCCGGGGACGGCGTTCATCAGCTCCCGCCAGTACTGCGGGGGCAGCGAGGTGGCGCTGAGCAGGCGTAGCAGGAGACGGCCGTTCTCCGCATACTTGAGCGAGGGGTCCTTCGCCAGCAGGGCGAGCAGCGCTCCCTGGTCGCGGGCCGGCTCGGCGGCCGGCGGCTGTTCCGTGGGCGGCCGCTGCTCCGCGATCGGCCGCTGCTCCGCGATCGGCGGGTGTTCGCGCCCGGGCTCCCGCTCGGCCTCCCGTTCGACCCAGCCGGCGGGCCTGCGGTGCGCGTGCCGTTCGGCCGCGGACGGCGCTGACGGACGATCAGCACCGCTGCTCCGGCGGGTGTTTCCGGCCATCGACGGGGGCACCGGATCCTCGCCGCGGTCGATCCGGGCGCGGACGTCCCGGACGGTGCCGGGGGAGATGCCGGCCAGCTCCGCGATCTGCCGCAGTGAGGCGGTGGGCATCTCGGCGATCAACCGACCGGCGAGCACCCGCCCCCGGGCGCTGCTCAGCGGGCGGGTCCGCCCGTCCCGGCCCAGCCGTACGGCCGGCTGGTCGGCCTCGTCGAGCGTGACCCGGCGGATCTCCCGCACCGTCCTGGCGGACAGGCCGGTCGTCTCGGCGATCGCCCGGTCCGCCCAGGTCCCGTGCGAGCGGATGATGCGGGAGGCCGCGGCCGCGCGGTCGCTCAGGGACAGCGGCAGGCCGTGCGCCGTGTTCTCGCGCACGGCGAGCAGGAAGGCCTCGCACGCGGTCCCCTCGAAGAAGCGCACCCGGATCAGTTCCTCGCCGCGCGCGACGGTCGCGCGCAGGCGGTGCATGCCGTCCACCACGCGCATCGAGCCGCGGTGCACGGTGATCGGCGGCAGTACCGCCCCGGACTGGGCGAGCAGTTGGGTGTGGTGCGGGTCCTCGCCGGCGCTGCGCGGTGAGTCGGCGGGCAGCAGTGCGCCCACCGGTACGAGTTCCACGGCGGAGAGCCCGGGCCGGCCGTCCCCGCCGGACTGCTCCCCCCCGCTCCCCTCTGCGCGAGAAGACCTGGCGGATTCCTGCTGTCGGACCTTCACCGATCCCCCTTGATTCTGGTGCGTCGCCGCCCAATGGTAGTCAGCGGGCAGGTCATTTCAAGGGTTCCGGATGCCCGGTCCGACGGGGCCTCAGAAACCGGCCGAAGAACGTGATTCGGGTTATCAGGGATGCGTAAACGGAGGCGGCAGTTCCTTGACGGCCACCCGGGCCGGGCCTAGTGTGGGTCGAGTCGATCCGTTCTGGAAAGCTCCACCGCCCGGCAGCATCGCGCCCGACCTGCAGGTTCTTCTTCACTGCCGGGACGGGGCGGCGGGCCTCGAACCCCGACAGCGATGCCCGGGGAGAGTCACGGCATCCGCACAGCGGGCAATCGGCCGCCGTGTCGCGAGATTTTCGTCAGTGCCTTATTCGGCATATCCAGATCGCCGGGACCGAGCCTCCGCGGCAATCAGCAAGCCACTCATGGGGGATGTCAGAAATGCCCGAGACGGTACGCGTTCTCACGGCCGCTCAGCGAAAGCTCTATCTGCACGGAAAAGTTCATCCCCGCGACACCTCGTACGATCTGACGTTCGCCTTCCGTATGACCGGGGACATCGACTCCGAGCGCCTGCGCGGAGCGGTCGAGGCGTTCCTCAACGCCAACGTCGCGTTCAACACGGTGTTCGCGGAGCGCGACGGCGAGGTCAGGGCGGTGTACGACCCGGAGCGCCGCTACCGGGTACCGCTCACCCGCTGCGCGGGCGACGCCACCGAGCGCGTCCGGGAGCGGATGTCGGGGGAGGCCCGCCGGCAGATCCCCGTCGACCGCTGGCCGCTGTACGACTACACGCTGGTCGAGGACGACCACGCCACCTTCCTGACCATCCGGATGTCGCACCTGATCTGCGACGCCTTCGCCTTCTACAACGTCGGCCCGGAGATCGAGCGCCTCTACCGGGACCCCTCCGCGCGGCCGGCCGGCGCCGAGCTCAGCCCGCTGGACTTCCCGGACGGCGACGCCCGGGACCCCGCCGCGAAGGAGTTCTTCGGCTCGATGCTGGGCGGCCTCTCCGCGCTCGCGCTGGAGGAGCTGGAGGCCGGCCGCAACGGCGAGGGGATCCTGGAGGGCTCGCACCTGTGGCTGCCGCTGGACGCGGAGCTGAACGCCGCGATCGACAAGACGGTCGCCGAGCTCGGGGTGCGCAAGTTCAGCTTCTTCCTCGGTGTGCACCTGCTGCTGCTCGGCACCCTGAGCGCGAGCCGCACCGTCACCACGGCCATCCCGCTGGGCAACCGCCGCAGGGACGAGCGCCGGCGCCTCGCGTACGGCTACTTCGTCAACACCCTGCCGCTCGCGGTGGACCTCGACGCCTACGCCACCTTCGGCGACCTGTGCCGGGACGTCGAGGAGCGGATGGGCTCGATGATCCGGTACGAGGACTTCGACCTGACGGCGCACGCCGACGAGGTCATCCCCGCGGTCCGGGCCGGACGCCACACACCGAGCAGCTCCTTCACCTACTACCGCCAGGCACTCGCCTTCCGGATCGCCGACTGGACGGCCGAGAGCCTCGAACTGCACCGCCGCGACCTGGTCTACCCGCTCGTCGCCCGGGTCGAGGACCTCGGCGACGGCTACGGCTACCACCTCGCGCACACCGACGCCCTGGCGGCCGGCGACCCGCCGGCCACCCTGCTGACCCTGCTGGACTCGGTGGCCGTCGGCCGGGACGTCGACCTCGCCGAGGTGCGCGGCGTCTCCCCGGACCGCGCCCGGGCCATCGACGCCCTGGTCAACCGGCACCTCCCGGTCCCGACCGCGCCCTCCGTCCAGGCCGTCTTCGAGCAGCGGGCCGCCCGGTACCCGGACCGCACCGCGGTCGAGTACGGCACCGAGCGGCTGAGCTACCGCGAACTGGACGAGCGGGCCAACCGGATCGCCCGCCGGCTGCGGGCGACCGTGCCCGCCGACCACGTGGCCGTCGCGATGGACCGCGGCTGCGACCTGATCGCGGTGCTGCTCGGCGTGCTGAAGGCCGGCAAGGCGTACGTGCCGCTCGACCCGGCGGCGCCCGAGGCCCGGGTGCGCCACATCATCGGCCGGTTCGCGGAGCTGCCGCTGATCTGCGGACCGGACGTCTTCGCCGGGATCGGCCACGACGCGCGCCTGCCGCTGGACGAACTGCTCGGCGCCGCCGCGGACCTGCCCGGCACGCCGCTCCCGGTGCGGGACCTGCGGCAGCGCCCCGCCTACGTGATCTTCACCTCCGGGTCGACCGGCAAGCCCAAGGGCGTCCAGGTCACCCACGCCAACGTGCTGCGGCTGTTCGGCGCCGCCGACCGGGAGTTCCGCTTCACGGCCGACGACACCTGGTGCCTCTTCCACTCCTACGCCTTCGACTTCGCGGTCTGGGAGATGTACGGCGCGCTGCTCTACGGCGGCCGCCTGGTCGTCCCGTCCGAGGCCGAGCGGAAGTCGCCCGACCGGTTCGCCGACTTCCTCGCCGAGACCGGCGTCACGGTGCTCAACCAGACGCCCTCGGCCTTCCGCCGGCTCAGCGGGGCGCTGGACGAGCGCCACGTGGACCGGATCCGGGTCCGCTACGTGGTCTTCGGCGGCGAGGCGCTGCAGTTCGACTGCCTGGCGCGCTGGGTCGAGCTGCTGGGCCCGCGGGCGGAGCTGGTGAACATGTACGGCATCACCGAGACCACCGTCCATGTGACGTCCTACCGGGTGACGCCCGAGGACATCGCCGAGCGCCGTCCCAGCATCATCGGCAAGCCGCTCGCGGACCTGGCGGTGCGGGTGGTCGACCACCACCTGGCGCCGGTCCCGGTCGGCGTCCCCGGCGAGATCCTGGTGTCCGGCGCCGGGGTGTCGCTGGGCTACCTGGGACAGCCGGAGCTCACCGCCGAGCGCTTCGTCGAACTCCCCGGAGAGCAGGGCCGGTTCTACCGCTCGGGCGACCTCGGCCGGGTGCTCGCCGACGGCAACCTGGTCTACCTGGGCCGGATGGACCAGCAGGTCCAGCTGCGCGGGTACCGGATCGAGCTGGGCGAGGTCGAGACCGCGCTGCGCGCGGTGCCCGGCATCACCGACTGCGCCGTCCTGCTGGACGAGCGGGCGGCGGAGCCGCAGCTGGTCGGGTTCGTGGTGCGCCGCCCGGAGGCGGACGACCAGCGGATCCGCGCGGCGATGAAGGACCTGCTGCCGGGCTACATGCTGCCCGCGCGCTACACCGAGGTGGCGGCGCTGCCGCTGACCGTCAACGGCAAGGTCGACGCGGCCGCGCTGCCGTGGTCCGAGCCCGAGCCGGACACCCGGCTGTCCTTCGCCGAGGCGGACGGCGCGGCGACCCCGGCGGTCGTCCGGGTCGCCCGGGTCTGGCGGGAGGTCCTCGGCTTCTCCGAATTCACCGCCGACGACCGGTTCTTCGACATCGGCGGCAGCTCGGTACAGGTGCTCCAGGTGCACCGCCGACTCGCCCAGGACGTGCCCGGCCTGGAGATGATCGACCTGTTCATGCACACGACCGTGCGTGAACTGGCCACCCACCTGGACCTGTTGACCCTCGCCGCCGGTGGTGCGGCATGACCAAGGAGCGTAGCAACGACATGACTGCCGCCAATCCCGCGGAGCCCGTGGCCATCGTCGGCATGGCGGTGCGCCTGCCCGGTGCGCGCACGGTGGACGAGTTCTGGCAGAACCTGGTGGACGGCGTCAGCGCCGTGCGCGGGTTCACCGACGAGGAGATGGCCGCGGCCGGCGTCGACGAGCGGCTGCGGGCCCAGCCGGGCTACGTGGCCCGGGGCGTCCCGCTGGAGGACGTCGACCGCTTCGACGCGGACTTCTTCGGCTACACCCCGCAGGAGGCGCGGGTGACCGACCCGCAGCACCGCGTCTTCCTGGAGACCTGCTGGCGCGCCCTGGAGGACGCCGGGACGGTGCCGCGCGCCGGCGACGCCGCGATCGGGGTGTTCGCCTCCTCCAGCATGAGCACCTACCTGCTCAACAACATCCTGCGCGACGAGCAGGAGGGCGCGCCGACCGAGCTCAGCTACCCGGTGCTGATCGGCAACGACAAGGACTTCCTGGCCACCCGGGTCTCCTACAAGCTGGGGCTCACCGGTCCCAGCCAGACCGTGCAGTCCGCCTGCTCCAGCTCGCTGGTGGCGCTGCACCAGGCGGCGGCCGCGCTGCGCGGCGGCGAGTGCGACGTCGCGCTGGCCGGCGGGGTGAGCATCACCGTGCCGCAGCACTCCGGCTACCTGCACAAGGAGGGCGGCATCGCGTCCCCCGACGGCGACTGCCGGCCGTTCGACGCGGCGGCGGGCGGCACCGTGCGGGGCAACGGGGCCGGCGTGGTCGTGCTCAAGCGGCTCGCGGACGCCCTCGCCGACCGGGACCGGATCTACGCGGTGGTCCGCGGCAGTGCCGTGACCAACGACGGCTCCGACAAGATCGGCTTCACCGCGCCCGGCGTGCGCGGCCAGGCCCGCGCCGTCACCGCCGCACTGGCCGCGGCCGGCACTTCGGCGGACGAGATCGGCTACGTCGAGGCGCACGGCACCGGCACCGCGATCGGCGACCCGATCGAGATCCGGGCGCTGTCGATGGCGCACGAGCACGCCACCCGGGAGTGCGCCCTGGGCAGCGTCAAGGCCAACCTCGGGCACCTGGACGCGGCCGCGGGCATCGTGGGCCTGATCAAGACCGCGCTGGTGCTGCACCACCAGACGGTGCCTCCGCAGATCAACTTCGCCGCGGTCAACCCGCTGATCCCGCTGGAGCGTTCGCGCTACGTGGTGCACACCGACAAGCACCTGCCGGCCGAGCCGATCACGGCCGCCGCGGTCAGCTCCTTCGGGCTCGGCGGCACCAACGGGCACTGCGTCCTGGGCCGCCACGTCGCGGCGGAGCGCCGCCGGGAGCCGGCGGGGGAGCCGTACCTGCTGCTGCTGTCCGCGCGCGGCCCCGAGGCGCTGGTCCGGCAGGCCGAGCGGCTGCGCGGCCACCTGGAGCAGGCGCGGCCGCGCCTGGACGACCTCGCCCTCACGCTCGGCACCGGCCGCACCCACTGGACGGAGCGCCTGGCGCTGGTCGCCGGGTCCCTGGACGAGGCGCTGGCCGGACTGGACGCGTTCCTGGCCGGCGGCGGGCGGGCCGGGGACCACCCGGCGGCCCGGGACTTCGTGGCGGGCGGCAGCGTCGCGCCGGAGCTGCTCGGCGACCTCGGCTCGGCGGTGAAGACCGTCCTGCCCGGCTACCCGCTCGAACCGCGCAGCCACTGGATCGAGCCGGCGCTCCGCGAGGCCGCCGCCCCGGTCCCGGCCCCGGCCGCGACGCCGGCCGCGCCGGGGGCCGCCGCCGGGGAGCTGCTGGCGGAGGTCGTCGCCGTGCTGCAGCAGCTGCTGGGCATCGACGGGATCGGCCCCGACGACGACTTCTTCGACCTCGGCGGCGACTCGCTCACCGCGGTCGACGCGGCGAGCCTGCTGTCGCAGCGCTACCACGTGGAGGTCGACTTCGAGGCGTTCGCGGACCGCCGCACCCCCGGTGGGATCGCCGAGTACCTGACGGAGCTGGTCCACGGCACGGCCGAGTACTCCGCCACGGTCCGGGTGCGCGAGGGCGAGGGCCCGCACCTGTTCCTGATCTACCCGGCGGGCGGCACCAACTTCTGCTACTTCCGGCTGGCCGAGCACCTGGACTTCGACGGCCCGCTGACCGCGTTCGCCTACCCCCGTGAGCTCGGCGACGGACCGGTCACCATCCGGCAGCTGGCCGCGCTGTACATCGAGCGGATGCGGGCGGTGCAGCCGCACGGGCCGTACCGGCTCGCGGGCTACTCCTTCGGCGGCAACCTCGCCTTCGAGGTCGCCCTGCAGCTGCAGCGGGCCGGCGAGGGGGTCTCCGGGCTGTACCTGTTCGACGCGCACCCGCCGGAGGCGTACGTCGGCGAGTCGCTGACCGAGCAGGAGTTCCTGGTCGCGCTGCCGCAGATGATCGCCTCGGTGATGCCGGACGCCGGCATCCGGCGCGACGCCGCTCCGCCGCGCAGCATGGCCGAGGTGGCCGAGGTGCTCAGGACCCGCCCGGACTGGCTGCCCGCCGGGGAGGAAGAGTTCCTGCGGTTCGTGCGGATCTGGCGCCGCAACCACGAGGCCCTCAAGGGGTACTACCCGGACGGGAAGGTCAGCGGACCGGTGGTGGTCTTCGACGCCGAGCAGCCGCACCCGGAGGAGGAGGTGGCGGTGCTGCGGATCAAGCTGCTGAGCAAGGACTACTGGCGCTCCCACGTCGACGGCGAGATGTCGGTCGTCCCGGTGCCCGGCAACCACTACACCATGTTCACCGACCTGGCGCTGGTGCCGAGGCTGGCCGCCGCCTTCCAGGCGGTACTGGACGGGCGCGGCGCCTGAGGCCGGCGCGGCGGGGTGCGTGCGCGGCGGTGCGCGCACCCCGCCGCAGCCCGGCGCACCCCGCCGCAGCCCGGCGCGCCGCGGACGAGGTGGCCCGGCGCGGCGCAGTCATGATAGAACGGTCCGACTCGTTCTTTTCTGATACCGGCCACGTCCGTCGCCGCAAGTCACTTCCGACGCCAGGGGATTGAGAAGCAGTGGGTACCAAGCGCACGCTGACACGCGTGGACGGCGCGTCCGGGGCGGCCATGCGGGACCTGGAGGCCCGTCGGCGGATCCTGTCCGTCACCCACCAGATGCTCGTCGCCCAGGGCTACGCCAAGCTGACGATCGGCGGGGTGGCCGCCAACGCCGGGGTCGGCAAGGCGACGATCTACCGCACCTGGCCCAACAAGCCGTCCCTGGTGCTGGACGCCCTGCGCGACTCCTTCCCCGAGGTGCCGACGGCCGACCTGGGCGACAGCCGGGCGGAGATGCTCGCCGCGGCCAACACGCTGGCCAGGCTGTTCGGCCTGCGTGAGGTCCGTGCGGTGCTGCCCGGTCTGATCGCCGACACGGCGGCGAGCTCCGAGTTCGAGAACGTGCTGCGGGACAACCTGGTCGGCGAGCGCAAGAACCGCTCGACGCAGGCCCTGGAGCGGGCGATCGAGCGCGGCGACCTGCCGCCGGACACGGACGTCTCGCTGGTGCTCGACAGCTGGGCGGGCGTGATGCTGTTCCGCTGCCTGTTCTTCGACGAGACCTTCTCCGAGGCGGACGTCGAGCGCCTGGTCGACGGCACGCTGAACTCGCCCTACCTGCGCTCCGAGTGACACCCGGGCCGCGCCGTGCGGCACGGCGCGGCCCGTTCCTCGAACCCTCCTAGCCGCGCTCGACCGCGCGCTTGAGCCGTTCCAGCGTGGTGCGCATGCCCTGGCGGTTGATCCGCGCCCGGTCGATCGGGCGGGTGGCGGTGAAGACCAGCCCGAGCAGCTCGGTGAGCCGGGCGCCGGGTCCCTTCCGCAGGTCCTGCCAGTACTCGGTGACCGTCGTGCCGCCGTCCGGGGCCGGCTCGAAGCGGTACCCCCAACTCGCCACCGGCAGCCCGAAAATGCCGACCCGGAAGGCGAACTCCCGGCCCTCCTCGGCCCGGGTGACCCGGCAGGTGGTGAACCACACCGCCACGCCGCGCCGATTGAACCCGACGAACGGCGAGCCCGCGGCGGCCGGCCCGCGCCGGGCCAGTACCGCCTTGCACTCCGGGCTCCACTCACCCATCCGGCGGATGTCGCTGACGGCCCGGTAGACCACTTCGGGGCGGGCCCCGATCAGCATGCTTTCCTCGACCGACCACTGTCGGTTCACACAAACCTCCCTGACATGCGGGTTGTTGACGGGGGGACAGGCAGACTCTACCGTAGGACGAGACGGATCGTTCTGGAGGAATCGGCCTCGCGGTCCGAACGGCGCGGTGTTCCCGCGGCCCGCCCGGACCGGAGCGTCCGGAGGCCCCCCGCGCAGGGAGTCCACGGTTGTCCGGCACAGTCCTGCCGCGGCCGGAATCGACGAAAAATGCGACGAAGAACAGGAGTGACGCGATGCTGAGTTACGGTTCCTACATCGCGGGGCAGGACCGCCCTGGCACCGACTGGGTGTACACCCTGCGGTCCTCCGCGATGGTGCGCGACTTCTTCGGGTCGCTGGCGCTCAAGCGCGGCCTGGAGAAGGGCCGGATCGCCCCGGCCGACGCCCCCGAGCAGGTCGTGGGCCGCTGCTCCCTCGCCGACGGGCACGACCTGGACGCCGCCCTGGTCGCCGCCTCGACGGCGGCCCGCGAGTGGCGGGCCTTCCCGCTGGCCGCCCGGATGCGGTTGGTCGAGGAGTTCCGCGCCCTGGTCGTGGAGCACTTCGACGAGATCGTCGACCTGATGGTCGCCGAGGGCCACCCGCGCACGCTGGCCCGCTGGGAGCTGACCGGCTGGCTGGCCAACACCGGCGAGGAGACCCGGGAGTGGTGCCGGGGCCAGATGGAGCACCAGGCCGTCATCGGGCCCCGTCGGATGACCGTCCGACGGGTCGCGGACGGCGTGGTCTGCCTCAACCCGCCGCAGAACGCCTCGGTGGCCAACTCGATGCTCGGGGTCTGGGCGCTGGCCGCCGGCAACGCCCTGGTGGTCCGGGCGCCGGTGAGCGCGCCGCTCGGCGTGCTGCACGCGCTGCACCGGCTGGTGGTCCCCGCGCTGGAGCGCGTCGGCGCGCCGGCCGGGGTGCTGAACGCGGTCTGCGCCGACGCCCGGCAGACCCTGCAGCACTGGCTGGACAGCCCGCTGGTCGACGACATCATGTACTTCGGCGGCAGCGAGAAGGGCGTCGCGTTCGGCGCCGAGTGCGTGGCCCGCGGCAAGAAGCCGGTGCTGGAACTGGCCGGCAACGACACCGCCGTGGTCTGGCACGACGCCGACCCCGACCTGGCGGCCGAGGCACTCGCCGAGGCCTTCTACGGCTCCGGCCAGATCTGCATGGTGCCCAACCGCGCGGTGGTCCACCCGCGGATCGCCGACCGGCTGATCGAACGGCTGCGCGCCCGGGTGGCCGAGATCCGGCCCGGCTTCCCCGAGGACGAGGGAGTGCTGCTCTCGCCGGTGCTGCGCGCCGACTCCTTCTTCGAGGTGCTGGAGCAGGCCGTCGCCGGCGGCGCCCGACTGCTGTGCGGCGGCGAGCGGGTGGACGTCGACGGCAGGCCCGACCCGATCGGGCTCTTCCTGGAGCCCACCCTGCTCCGGGTGGACGGGCTGAAGGCGGCGGACGACCTGGACGCCGTCCGGCACGAGACCTTCTTCCCGCTGCTGCCGGTGGTCGTCCCCGAGGACGCCCCGGACGACGAACTGCTGGAGTCCGTCATCGAGTTCACCAACGCCAACGCCTACGGGCTGCGCAACTCGCTCTGGGCCCGGGACGCGCGGGTGGTGGACCGGTTCGTCGCCGGCGTCACCAACGGAGGCCTG
Source organism: Kitasatospora sp. NPDC004723 (assembly GCF_040609255.1). Lineage (NCBI taxonomy): Bacteria > Bacillati > Actinomycetota > Actinomycetes > Kitasatosporales > Streptomycetaceae > Kitasatospora > Kitasatospora sp. NPDC004723. The sequence continues at coordinate 185,495 of NZ_JBEXJT010000008.1, forward strand.
ATCAAGGTGAACGACTCGCACATCGGCTTCCTGCCGCTGCTGCCCACCCACGGCGGCAACGGCCTGACCGGCGGACCCGGCGGCGAGGCCAACTTCCCGATCCTGCGCACCTCGCGCCTGCAGGGCGTCAGCGTGGCCGACGGGATCCGGCCGGTCGAGGCCGCGTTCGAGGCGCTCGTCCCGGCACGGGAGGCGGCCGAATGATCCGCTCGATGGAGCTGGCCCGCGAGGCCTGCGACACGTTCCTGCCCGGACTGCGCGACGCACTCGCCGACGTCCCGCTGGAGGTCCTGGAGTCGGCCGAGAGCCCCGGCCTGGACGCCTTCCGCCGGGCCGGCGGCCCGGGCCTGCTGGTGCCGACCGCCTACAGCGGCGGCGGCGCCGGCCCGCTCGAGGCGGTCCGGGCGACCCGGGCGATCGGGGCGCTGTCGCCCTCGCTCGCGGTGGCCGCGACCATGCACAACTTCTCGGTGGCCAGCCTGGTCGCGCTGCTCGGTTCGGCCGACGCGACCGGCCTGGAGTGGCTGCTGATCGAGGGCATCGCCCGGGACCGGCTGCTGGTGGCCTCCGGCTTCGCCGAGGGGCGCGCCGGACAGGGCATCCTCAGCGCGACCATGACGGCCCGTCAGGTCAAGGCCGGCTACCTGGTCACCGGCGCCAAAAAGCCGTGCAGCCTGTCCCGGTCGATGGACCTGCTCACCGCGAGCGTGGCGGTCCCGCTGCCGGACGGCGGCACCGAACTGGGCGTCGCGCTGATCCCGGCCACCTCGCCCGGGATCACCCGGCACCCGTTCTGGGCCAGCGGCTTCCTGGCCGGGGCCGAGAGCGACGAGGTCCGGCTGGTGGACGTCGAGGTGGCACCCGAGCTGATGCTCAAGCCCAAGCAGGAACTGGGCGGCGGACTCGACACCCTGCAGACCGTCGGCTTCGTCTGGTTCGAGCTGCTGGTGACCGCGGCCTACACCGGCGCGGTCGCCCGGCTGGTCGAGCGGGCGCTGGACGAGGGCCGGGGCAGCACCACCGACCGGGCCGCACTGGCCACCAAGCTGGAGGCCGCCATCGCGGTGGTGGAGAACCAGGCCCGGGCCGCCGAGTCCGGCGAGGTCGGCCACGACGAGCTGGCCGCCGTGCTCACCGCCCGCTACGCCGCCCAGGACCTGCTGGTGGAGGCCGCCGACCGGGCCGCCGAACTGCTCGGCGGCATGGCCTACATCGGCTCCTCGGAGGTCGGCTACCTGCTCGCGGTCAGCCGGGCCCTGGCCTTCCACCCGCCCTCCCGGTCCAGCAGCGCCCAGGCCCTGCTGGACCACCACGCGGGACAGCCGCTGCTGCTGTCCTGACCCAGATCGGCACGTGCGCCCGGTCGGCGCATCCCCCGTCGACCGGCCGGGCGCACGTCGCCACCCCACCGACCCCAGGAAGGACCCGGGCAGTGACCCAGGCGCTCGAAACCACGGCACCGGCCCCGCACGACCCGGCCGGCATCGCCGCGCTCTACCGGGCCCACCTCAGCCGGGGGCGCGGCAAGCTCGGCGAGATGTTCGGCGGCCAGGTCGAGGCGTCCTCCTCCGGCTCCGTGGTCCGCACCTCGGACGGCCGCGAGTACCTCAACTGCGGCGGCTACGGCGTCTTCCTGGCCGGCGCCTGCCACCCGAAGGTGGTCGCCGCCGTCGAGCACCAGCTGCGCACCCACCCGCTGTCCACCCGGCTGCTGCTGGAGCCCTCCGCCGCCCACGCCGCCGCCGCCCTGGCCCGGGTCGCGCCGCCCGGCCTGGAGCGGGTGCACTTCTGCGGCTCCGGCGCCGAGGCGGTGGAGACCGGCATCAAGCTGGCCCGCAGCGCCGGCCACCGGCGGCTGGTCTCCATGGTCGACGGCTTCCACGGCAAGACGCTCGGCGCGCTCTCCGCCACCGCCAAGCCGCTCTACCAGGACCCGTTCCGGCCGCTGCTGCCGGACACCGCGCACGTCCCGTACGGCGACATCGACGCGCTGGCCGCGGCCCTCGGCCCGGACGCCTCCGACGCCTGCGTGATCCTCGAACCCGTGCAGGGCGAGGCGGGCGTGGTGATCCCGCCGGACGGCTACCTCAAGCAGGTCGAGCGGTTGTGCCGCCGGACCGGCGCCTTCCTCGTCCTGGACGAGGTGATGACCGGGCTGGGCCGGCTCGGCACCATGTGGGGCGCCGACCGCGAGCAGGTCGTGCCCGACGTCCTGCTGGTCGGCAAGGCGCTCAGCGGCGGCGTCGTCCCGGTCGCGGCGGCCATCGCCACCCCCGCGGCCTTCGCCGCCTTCGACCGCGACCCCTTCCTGCACACCTCGACCTTCTCCGCCGCGCCGATCGCCATGGCCGCCGCCCGCGCCGCGGTCGAACTGATCGAGGAGGAGGACCTGGTCGGCCGCTCGCACGCGCTCGGCGGCCGGCTGCTCACCATGCTGACCCGGGTGCTCGGCGAGCACTGCCCGCACCTGGTCGCCGACATCCGCGGCCGCGGGCTGCTGATCGGCGTCGAGTTCCACGACGCCGGCCTGGTGGGGGAGTTCATCCTCGAACTGCTGGACCGGGGGGTGGTGGTCAACCACTCCCTGAACGCCCACGCGGTGGCCCGCTTCACCCCGCCCGCCGTGCTGGAGGAGCACGAGCTGGAGCGGCTGGAGGCCGCCGTCACCGCCGCCGCCCGCGCGCTCGCCGCCCGGCTCCCCGCCCCGTCCCGCCCCTCCGCGTAGTACTCCTCCCCGAGAAGTGAAGGTGACGACCCATGAGAACCGTGGACCTGGACGTCCGCTACGACAGCGTGGCACCCGACGACGCGTACGCCCGGATCGGTGACTTCGCCCGCTACCCCTCGCTCGTCGAGGCCGTCCGGCAGGTGACCGTCCACCCCGGGCCGCGGACCGAACCGCTGCACAGCGACTGGGAGGTGGACTTCCGCAACGGCGTGCTCAGCTGGTCGGAGGCCGACACCTTCGACGACGAGCGGCGGCTGATCTCCTTCGAGCAGACCACCGGCGACTTCGACACCTTCACCGGCCAGTGGCAGGTGCGGGAGGAGGGCGAGGGCTGCGCGGTCCGCTTCAGCGCGGAGTTCGACTTCGGACTGCCCAGCCTGGCCGGCATCATCGACCCGGTGGCCGAACGGGTGCTGCGGGAGAACATCCTGGGCATCCTGGAGGGCCTGCTCGGCGCCGGACCGGCCCGGACGGAGGCCTGATGGACGCCGCCAACCGCTTCGAGTCGCGGGTCACCTACCGCCTGCTGCGCGCGGAGTACCTCACCGGCCTGCTGATCTGCGCCGGGCTGCTGATCTACCACTTCGACGAGGTGCGCTGGCTGCCCGCCCTCGCGCTGTTCGGCTACATCGACGTCATCGGGTACCTGCCCGGGGCGCTCGCCCACCACCGGGCCAAGGGCGGACGGATCCACCGCGCCTACTACGTGCTGTACAACACCATGCACAGCGCCCTCACCGCCGGCGCGGTCGCCGCGCTCTGGGCGTGGCTGGTCGGGCCGGAGTGGGCCCTGCTCGCCATCCCGCTCCACCTCTGCGGCGACCGCGGGCTGCTCGGCAACTTCCTCAAGCCGTTCAGCGTGCCGTTCGAGCCCTCCCCGCACCCGGCCTTCGTCGACTTCGACGAGCAACTCGCCGGCGGTTCCCCGACGTTCGCCCGGCCGGCCGGGTCGAAGGAGCGGGTGTGACCACCCCGGCCGTTCCCCGGGCCGACGCCGCCGAGACCCTGCGCCGCCACGCCGACCACCCCAGCGGCTTCCTCGCCCTGAACTCCGGCACCCGGCACCACCACGGCGGCGACGACCGGGGCCTCATCGCCTACACGCTCCGGGGCCGGCACGCCATTCAGTTCGGCGGCCCGTTCGCGCCGCCGGCACACCGTGCGGCGCTGCTCGCCGAGTTCCGCGCGGCCGTCCCGGCCCGGCTGACCGTCGCCCAACTCCGCGCCCCGGACATCCCGTTGTACGCCGGACAGGGCTTCGCCGTGAACCAGATCGGCAGCACCTACGCGATCGACCTGGCCGCCTTCACCACCCGCGGCCGGGCACTCGCCAAGGTCCGGCAGAACACCGCCCGCGCCCGCCGGGAGGGCGTGACCGTCACCGAGCTGGCCCAGGGCGAGGGCGAGGACCCGGAGCTGTCCGCCATCGACGCCGCCTGGCTGCGCGACAAGGGGCGGCACGTCAAGGAACTGCGGTTCCTGATCGGCGAACGGGGCGGCCCCGGAGCGTCCTGGCGGCGCACCTTCGTCGCCCGGCGCGAGGGGCGGACCATCGGGTACATCAGCTACTCCCCGGCGTACGGGGCCCGCCCCGGCTGGCTCTACGACCTCACCCGGCGCCGCCCCGACAGCCCGGTGGGCACGGTGGAGCTGATCAATCTCACCGCGCTCACCCGGTTCCAGTCCGAGGGCGCCGGCTGGCTGCACCTCGGCCTCACCCCGTTCGCGGGCCTCGCGGCCGAGCACGACCCGCCGGCGGCCAGCCGCACCCTGGCCCGCGTCGTCGGCCTGCTGGCGGAGCACGGCCGGGCGGTCTACCCGGCGCGCAGCCAGGAGGCCTTCAAGCTCAAGTGGGACCCGCAGGTGATCGAACCGGAGTACGCGGCCTTCGAGGGCGGCGTCTCGCCCACCGCGGTGTGGAACCTGATGCGGGCCACCCGAGCGATCTGACGAATCGTCAACCATCGATCTTCACGCTGACCTGGAGCCACCATGACCATCGGCACGACCCCGGACCTCCCCGCGGAGGTCGACCTCAGGTCCGCCCCCGGCGTCCTCGAAGGCGCCCGCGACCTCGAACTCACCCCCGAACAGTGCGACCTGCCGTACTGGTTCGACCACGTCGCCGGCGGCATGCTGCGCCAGCTGCGCGACGGCACCGTCCCCGACCCCGGGCCGACCCCCGCGGTGCTCACCCCCGGGCCGCTGCGCGACGCCCTGGTCGCGGAGTTCGCCTTCCGCCACCTCGCCGAGTCCAAGGCGACCAGGGCACTGACCCAGCTGGTCTTCCACGCCCCCGACGAGAGCTGCCTGGAGTTCTTCTCCACCCAGCTCATCGACGAGGCCCGGCACTCCCGCGCCTTCCGCGACCACCTGCTGCGCCTCGGCGTGCCGGCCGGCGAACTCGCCGCCACCGTCCAGCGGGTGGCCGGAGCGGACGGCGCGGCCGTGCTCGACCCGCTGGAGGAGTTCGGCCTCGGCGTGCTCCGCGACAACGCGGACTTCTACGGCGGTGTCCTGGTGCTCACCGTGCTGGTGGAGGGCGTGCTCGCCCCGGCGGCGGAGCTGAGCGAACGCAAGTGGCGCTGCTTCGACCCGGCCGCCGCGCTGATCGAACGGGCCGCCAACGTCGACGAGATCCGCCACCTGACCGTGGGCAGCGCGGTGATCCGCCGACTGCTGACCGAGCAGCCCGGGCAGCGCCGGCGGCTGCTCGACGTGATCGGCCGCGGCTACGAGCTGTGGCAGCGGCTGCCGATGCAGGAGATGCTGATGCGCCGCGAGACGCTCTTCCAGCGGGGGATGGAGGAGCACGCGGCCCTGGCCGCCGGATACCAGGTCTGGCCGGACCGGCTGCTGCTGGACACCACCCCGCAGGAGCGGCTGGCCACCGCCGAACGCTGGTCGCACGAGACCCAGCAGTCCCGGCTGGAGCACATGCTGCTCGGGGCCGCCGGATGACCACGGTCGAGCGGCTGACGGTCCCGGTCCCCGGCCGGCCCGCCACGCTGGCCGCGACCGTCACCGTGCCCGACCGGGCGCCGAGCGCGGTGGCCGTGCTGTGGCCCGCGCTCGGCGTCAGGGCCGCCCACTACGAGGCGTTCTGCGCCGAACTCGCCCGCGCCGGCTTCGGCGTGGTCTGCGCCGACCTGCGCGGGCAGGGCGCGAGCGGGCCCCGGGCCGACCGCTCGGCCCGGCACGGCTACCACGAACTCGCCACCCTGGACTGGCCCGCCGTGCTGGGCGCCGCCCGCACCCGGTTCGGGGCACTGCCGGTCTACTCGGTCGGCCACAGCCTCGGCGGGCAGGTCTCGCTGCTGCACGCGGCGGCCGACCCGGAGGCGGTCGCCGGTGTGGCCCTGGTCGCGACGGGCTCGGTCGACCACCGCGGCTTCCCCGGCCTGCACGGCCCGCGGGTCCTGGCCGCCACCCACCTCACCGCGGCGGTGGCCACCGCCGTCGGCCACTGGCCGGGGGACCGGCTGGGCTTCGCCGGGCGCCAGTCGGCCGTCCTGATGCGCGACTGGGCCCGGATCTGCCGCACCGGCCGGTTCGAGCCCGCCGGGGCCGACCGGGACTACGAGACCCTGCTGGCGGAGCTCACCCTGCCGGTCCTGGCCCTCTCGGTGGCGGGCGACGACCTGGCCCCGCTGCCGGCCGTGGACCGGCTCTGCGCGAAGATCCCGTCCGCCCGGCTGGACCGGGACCACCACGCCGGCGACGCGGGCCGGCGGCCGGACCACTTCCGCTGGGTCCGCGACTCCGGGGCGATCGCGGACCGGATCCGCGCCTGGGCCGACACCCACCGCTGAGCCCACCGCCGAGCCCACCGCTGAGCCCACCGCCGAGCCCATCGCCGAGCCCGCGGAGGGCCGGCCCCACGAGAGGAGACCCATGCGCGCATCGGCCATCTGGCGCCGGCCCAAGGCCTGGCTCACCGCCGTCGCCGGCGCACTGCTCGCGATCATCTGCACGTCCGCCTACCTCGGGGCGAGCATCGACCCGCAGGGCCGGCTGCACGGCCTGCCGGTCGGCATCGTCAACGCCGACACCGGCGCCCTCGCGGGCGGCGAGCGGGTGGACTTCGGCGGGGCCGTCCGGGACGGCGTCCTCCAGCAGCGCGCGACCCAGGACCGGATCGCCTGGCAGGACCTCGGCACCCGGGAACAGGCGCTCGACCGGCTCGCGGACGACGACGTCTACGCCGTCCTGGTGATCCCGCCGGAGTTCAGCCGCGCGGCCCTCGGCCTGCTGGCGTCCGACGGGCCCGCCGAGCGCCCCGTGCTGACCGTCCTCACCAACCCGGGCGCCGGCGGCCTGGCCGCCTCGCTGTCCCAGAACGCCGCCACCGCCGCCGCCGCGGACGCCTCCGCCGAGCTCGGCCGGCGCCTGGCGGTCCGGGCCGGCGCCCCGGACCCGGCCCTGCGCCTGCTGCTCGCCGACCCCGTCCTGGTGAGCGCCGTCCCCGGCCACCCCGTCCCCGCCAAGTCCGGCGGCGGCACCCTGCCCCTCTACTACACGATCATGCTGCTGCTGGCCGGCCTGTTGCCCGCCATCATGGTCACCACCGGCCTGGACGTCGCCCTCGGCTTCCTGCCGATGGAGGTGGGCCCCAAGCGGGTGCTGCAGCTGATCGCCCCGATCAGCCGGACCCAGACCCTGCTCGCCAAGACCGGCATCGGGGCCGGGGCCGCGGTGCTCAGCGGTACCGCGGTCCTCGCCACGGCGACCCTCCTGCTCGACATGCCGGCCTCGCACCCGTTGCAGCTCTGGCTGCTCTCGATCGGCACCACGATCACCATCGCCACGTTCACGCTCTGCCTGGTCGCGGCGCTCGGCACCCCGGGTCAGCTGCTCGCCCTGCTGCTGGTCACCCTGTTCGGCGCGCCCACCTCGGGCGGCGCGATGCCCGTCGAGGCCATGCCGCCGGCACTCGCCGCCCTCGGGTCGGTCCTCCCGGCCCGGCACGTCGTGGACGGGGTACGGGCGCTGCTGTTCTTCGACGCCCGCGGCGCGGCCGGCCTCACCTCGGCCTGGGTGACCCTCGGGTGCTACCTGCTGCTCGCCCTGGCCGTCGGCTTCGGCGCCAGCCGGCGCTACGACCGGCGCGGCCACGCCCGCGTGCACCGGCACGAACTCGCCCGCACCCCCGCGCAGGCCCCCGTACCCGCGGCGGGCTGAGCCCCGCGGCCGCCGGGGGAGCGCGGCTCAGGGGCGTATCGCGACGGCCCCGTAGCAGGAGGCCTCGGCGTCCGTGACGGGCTCGGCCTCGTCCTCGGGCGTCGGGTGCCAGCGCTGGGTGGCGACGACACCCGGCGCCATGAGGTTCCAGCCGGTGAAGAACTCGCCGAACTCGCCCCGGGTCAGGGCCGCGACCGCGGTGCCGGCGGCGGTGTAGACCTGGATCAGCCGCTCGGTCTCCTCGGCCGCGAAGTCCTGGGTGAGGTGGCTGATCACCAGCGCCGAGCCGCCGGGCAGCTGCTCCTTGAGGCCCTCGGTGATCCGGTGGGCCTCGGACGGGACGAAGTGCAGCAGGGCGTTCATGCTGAGCGCTATCGGCCGGGTGAAGTCCAGGACCTCCCGGGCCGAGTCCAGCAGCGCCCCGGGCTCGCGCACATCCGCCTGGACGTAGGCGGTGACGCCCTGCTCGGTGCCGCGCAGCAGGGCCTGCGCGTGGAGGAGCACGATCGGGTCGTTGTCGGCGTACACGACCTTGGCGTCCGGGGAGACCGACTGCGCGACCTCGTGCAGGTTCGGCGAGGTCGGGATGCCGGTGCCGATGTCGAGGAACTGCCGGATGCCGGCCTCGGCGAGCAGCCGCGTCGAGCGGCGCATGAAGGCGCGGTTGGCGCGGGCGGCGGAGCGGGCGTAGGGGAAGACCGCCAGCGCCCGGCCGGCGGCCTCCCGGTCGGCGGGGAAGTTGGTCGTTCCGCCGAGGTAGTAGTCGTACATCCGCGCCGAATGCGCCAGATGGATGTCGAGGTTGACCTCCACGTCGTCGCTCCGGGCCGTGCCGTCGGTCATGCGCTCCCCCTGCCAGGTCGTCGGAGCACCCCCGCGCGGGGCGTCGACGGTGCCACAAGTGTCGAGCAGGATAACCGAATCGGGTCGCGCAGCGGTTCGCTCCGGGTATGTTCGCGCGACGTTCGCCCCGCGGTCGCCTCACCATATGTCTGATCTTCAAACCTCTTGTTGCGATTTAACATCTCGCCACCCAATACGCCTTAATGTGCCTACCGGGGAAGCGAGTTCCCGCTGTCACCGCGAAGGGCCGTAGGGTTCCACCCGAGGCCGGCGGCCCGCACCGGGTGCCGTCCGGCCGGGGTGCCGCAGGGGAGGATTGGGACTTGACCGAGAGCGACTGGGTGGTCGGCGACCGGGACCGCCTGACGTTCGACGCGTTCTGCGACACGCACGGCAGGGCCTGGACCGGGTTCGCCCGCGCGCGCCTGCGCGACGACGCCGTCGCGCACACGGTGGTGGAGATCGCCAAGGCCCGGGTGTGGCAGGAGTGGCCCCGCATCCTGCGCGAGCAGATCCCGCCCTTCCACGCCTGGGCGATCCTCAAGGAGGAGATCGGGGCCTGCCTGGCGGAGCTGATGATGAACGGCGAACCGCTGCCCACCCAGACGCACGTCCCCGGGTGGGTCCAGTCGGTGCGGACCGCCGCCGAGCGGGCACACCACCTGCTGGAGACCGAGGGCAGCCACGAACAGCTGTACGCCGCGCTGCGCCGGCTGTCCGAGCGGCGCCACGACGTGATCGTGCTGCGCTACCTGCTTGGCCTGCCGGACGACCAGATCGCCAGCTACCTGGGGACGACCGAGGCCAACGTCCGCTCGACCGTGCGCCAGGCCCTCGACCGGCTGGCCGCGGCGCTCGGCGGCCGGCGCGGGGAGGGCCGGTGAGCACCGAGCACGACCGGGCCCTGCACCCGAACGCGACCGGCGTCCACACGCCCGCCCGGGCCCCGCGGCCGCAGCCGGGGGGTGCCGGCGTCTCCTGGGAACGGCTGCTGACCGCGCCGAGCCCGATGTCCTCCGAGCACAAGCAGGCGGCCCACGAACTCGACCTCGCCGCCTCCCTGGTCCTGGCGATGCCCTCCGCCGCGGCCTCCCTGAGCCTGCTGGTCAACGGCGAACGGATCCAGCCCGAGGGCGCCCTGGTGCTCGGCGCCCTGCTGTACGTCGCGGACCACCGCGACGGCGCCCAGTTCTGGTGGCAGTTCGCGGCCGGCGGCGGCTCCTACACCGCGGCGTCCTTCCTGAGCCTGCTGCACCGCAGCCTGGGGGAGTTCCTGGACGCCGAGGTCTGGCGCCAGCAGGCCGAGGCGATGGCCACCCGGCCCCGCCCCCCGCAGCGGGTGCTGGACCCCCCGCGCGCCCTGCTTCCGGCCAGGGTGCTCGCCGACATACTGGCCCGCTGCCACCACGGCCTCGACGTGCGGCTGCCGCCCCGCATCGCGGCCGTGATCCATCAGCTCCCGGTCGACGGCGACGACCCCGAGTACGGCGAACTGCCCCAGGTCAGCAGCACCCTGGTCCGCGACCTCACCGGCGAGCCGTAGCGGACGGCGGCGGCCGGCATCGGCGCGTGCCGGGCGTGCTGCCCCGCTGGGTGCCCGCCGAGGTGCGCCGCCGCCCCCGACGAAAGACGCTCGTCGGGGGCGGCGGCACGTCCGGAGCCGGTTCGGATGCCGGCCACCGCCAGGGTGGTGGCCGGGTCGATCGGGCCGGCCGCCCCCGGGGCCTCGGTGTCCATCCAGCCCGACCAACGGCCGAGGGCGTAGTCGCCGTTGGGCCGTCGACCTGCGTGGTGACGGCGCCCGATCGCCGGACCGGGCCCTCAGCGGCGGGCGCCGCGCACGGCCCAGAGGAAGCCGGCCGCGACCAGTGCGGCGGTGGTCGCCGTGATCGCCGCGATCCGCGGGTCCAGGAAGGCCTGCGGCTCGTCGATGACGATGCCGATGATGTAGAACTGCGCGGCGCAGGCGAGGGCCGCACCGGTGAGCGGCGCGGTCCAGGAGCTGAGCGCGGCGCGGTCGGGGATCCAGGCCAGCAGCATCGCCGTCAGGATGGCGATGGAGGTGGTCACGGCGGCTCCCAGCACGGCGCCGATCGGGATGAGCACGAAGCTGTAACCGAGGACGGTGATCACGGCGCCCCAGCCGCCCCCGACGGCCAGGCCCGCGCAGATCAGCCGCCCCCAGATGCGCAGCCGCCAGGCGGTGGGTCCCGGGTCGTCCCGGCGCGGCGCGAGTGATGCGGTCATGAACGAAGTCTCCGGGGAATCTCGGGCGAAGGGAGGTGCCCGCCGGGCCGGCCTCGTGGCGTTTCCGGCGGGCACCCCGGTCGAACAAGCGGCGGTGCGGTCCACCGCGGCGGATGCTACTCCAGGTCGCTCTTGCGGGCGTACGAGTCGGACTCCAGGTACTCGCGGGCACCGCGCTTGATGAGGAGGACGGTCACGGCCTTGTTGCCGTTCGCCTCGCGGGCCGCGCGTTCACCGAGTGCCTGGGCGAACTCGTTGTTCAGCAGGTCGACCCGGTGGTCCGTCTCCTCCTCCGGCGGGTAGTAGGCCTCGTGGGCGGCCGCCCACTTCTCCGCCTTCTCCCGGCCGAGCCGCGCGGTGAGACTCGCCTGCCACAGCACGTGCCGGTAGGCGTTCGCCTCGGCTCCGCCCTGGCCGCCTTCCTTGTACTGGTTCTCCCTCATGGCCCACATGCTCTCGGCGACGTAGACGGTGCACTCGGACTTGTTGTCCCAGCAGAGCGACAGCTCCGCGTCGTTCATGGTGAAGCTGAAGGAGCGGTTCATCTCCTTGCGCTGCTCCTCCGTCACCGCCCGGTACTCGACCTTCTTCTGGTCCTGGTCGCCGAGGTGGTTGGCCCGCGCCTTGCGCTCGTCCTTGGTCAGGTTGCCCTTGGAGTTGCTGCGCGGCGTCGGCGGGGTCGGCGGCGGCGGGGAGCAGTCGTGGGTGGCGCAGTACTCGGGGGCCGGGGTGCCGCCCTCGTTGCGGGTGATGTTGAGGTAGTTGCTGCCGTAGTCGACCGGCTGGGTGCCCTTGTTGGTGCAGGTGTACTGGCCGGAGTAGCACTCGGGCAGCGCCTCGCCGGACGGGTCGCTGGTGGTCAGCGGGTTGTTGTTGGCGTAGGTGTAGGCGCCCATCTCCTGGGAGGCGGTGGTGTCCATCCGCGGGTCGACGCTGATGAACCGGCCGGTGTTGGGGTCGTACTCGCGGGCCCCGAGGTGGGTCAGGCCGGTGTCGCCGTCCCGGGTGCCGCCCAGGAAGCCGTGGTCGCCGAGCCAGCCGCTGCCGGGTGCGGCGCCGCGCTCGGCGCCGAACAGGGTCGTCTTGCGCCGGGTGACGGCCTGGGTGGCCGAGTCGACGTGGACGGTCGCGGTGCCGTGCTGATCCGCGAGCACGAAGGACAGCTTGCCCGCCGTGCGCACGGCCGCGGTCCTGCCTCCGTGGCTGTAGTAGCGGGTGCCGACCGGCGTGGTGGCGCCGGGCGCGAGCTTCAGCTCGTTGCCGCCGGGCAGGTAGAGCGTGGTGCCGGTGGAGTCCCTGCGCACCAGCCGCCCGCCGTCGGCGTCGTAGACGTACGTGTTGTCCGTCCCGGTGCCGGTCAGCTTGGCCAGGTGGCCCTGCTGGTCCCACTCCAGGGTCTGGGCGGGGGAGGAGCCGATCGTGCGGCCGGTGGTGTTGCCGGTGACGTCGTAGGAGTAGCTCTCCTTGACGGTGCCGCCGGGGCCGGTCTGGGTGACCTCGGCCAGGGCGTTGGGCTTGCCCTGGACCGGGGTGTAGGTGCGCACGGTGTCCGCGGCGCCGCCGAGGCCGTGCCGGGTCTCGCTGCGGCGGTTGCCGACGCCGTCGTAGCCGAAGCTGGTCCAGTAGGCGTCGGGGCCGCCGACCGTGCTCGCCGACGGCGCGGCGGTGCAGTTGTCGGTCGCGGTCCAGGCCTGGGTGATCCGGCGCAGCGAGTCGGTGATGACGCACTGGGTGTCGGTCGCGACCGGCGCGTCCTGACCGGACCTGGTCGAGGTGCTGGTCACGTTGCCGACCGGGTCGTAGGTGTAGCGGGTGTCGTCGATGCGCTGCGGGGCGGCCTCGCGGTCGCTCACGGCGCGCAGCAGGCTACCGGTGTGCTCGTCGTACTCGTACGAGGCCCACAGGTGCGAGCCGAACGCCCCGTACTCGTCGCGCAGGGTCCGGCCGTAGTGGTCGTAGGTGCTGACCGAGACGATCGGGGCGCCGCCGGCGTAGGTGCTGACGGGCAGTCCGGTGGTCGGGGTGTAGGAGTGGACGATCCGCTCCGCCGGCAGTCCGCCGAGCGCGGGCTGCTGGGTCCACATCGGCTGGCCGGTGTTGGTGTTGTAGGACGTGGTCCACTTGTAGGTGTTGGCCAGCGCGCCCTCCGCGGCCGGCACGGTCAGCTGGGTGTTGACCGGCTGGTAGAGGGAGTTGTACGAGGTCACCGCCGAGACGTAGGCGGCGCCGTCCACATAGCGGGTGCTGGTATCGGGCTTGCCCTTGGCCGCGGTGTCGTACGTCCACTCGGCGAGCCTGGTGGCACCCTGCTTGACGGCGGTGGTGCGGCCGAGCGCGTCGTAGTCGGTGTGCAGCACCACGCCGCGGGCGTCCTTGACGTCGGTGACGCGGCCGCCGACGTCGACGGTCAGCTCCGAGGTGCCCTTGTCCGGGTCCTCGACCCGGACCTGCCGGCCGCGGCTGTCGTAGCCGTAGCGCCAGACGTTGCCGACCGGGTCGGTCATCTCGACGACCTGGCCGCGCTGGTCGTAGCGGTAGAGCACCGACTGGCTCGCGGTGCGCTCCTCGTTGGTGTACTCCTTCATCTCGACCACGTTGCCGCGGGCGTCGGCGAGGTTGGTCTTGGCGGTGCCGCCCTTGGGCGGGACGACCGTGATGCCGTCACCGTGGTAGGTGGTCGTGGTGCGCTTGGTCTCGTCGCCGAACCGCTTGCCGATGACAGCGGTCGGCCGGGCGGCGCCGTCGTAGAGGGTGTCGGTCGAGGACGGGTACTTCAGCTCCTGCCCGGTCACCAGCACGCCCTCGGCGGCGCCGTCGGCGTAGTACGAGCCGGAGTCGCGCCAGGCCAGGCCGCGGCTGTCGTAGAACTGCTCGGTGACGAGGCGTCCCGTGCGGTCGGGCGAGGTGCGCTGGGTCTGGCGGGAGCGCATCAGGCCGTCGTAGATCGCGTACGAGGTCTCGTAGGTGGAGTCGAACTGCAGGGTGCGGGTGGTCACCACGACCGGGCCGTTGTTGCGCACCTGGTAGTCGAACCCGTAGTTCGGCGAGTCGGGGTAGGTGGCGGCCGAGCGGGTGGGCAGCCAGACGCCGGTGAGCCGGCCGAGCGCGTCGAAGCGGCTGGTGGTCACCTTGGCGTTGGGGTCCGAGATCGTCAGCGCCTGGCCGCGCAGCGGCTCGTAGCCGGTGGTGGTCGTGTGGCCGAGCGGGTTGGTGACCACGGAGGAGGCCGCGACCTCCCCGGCGGCCGGGGTGTAGGCGGTCGTCGTGGTCTTGCCGTAGGCGTCAGTGGCCGAGACGACGCGGCCGTAGGCGTCGTAGCCGGTGCGGGAGAGGGTGTCGTAGCCGTTGCCCGCCCCGTTGATGCCGCGGCTCTCGGTGGCCAGGCCGGCGGTGGGCGCGGCGCCGACGGTGGTGGTGTTGTCGTAGAGGGTCTGGGTGTCGGTGATGACGTCCGCCGGCCGGTTGACCGGCGCGCCGCAGGCCGCGCCGACGAGCTCCACCCGGCTCGGCTTGTTCAGCATCCAGGTGCCCGTGTTGCGGGCGTACGTCGTCGTGGTGCACCGCTCGTCACCGCTCTTGGACTCGTCGCCGAGCTCGCTGAGGGTGGACAGCAGGCCGTACTCGTCGAAGGTGCGCGACAGCGAGGTGCGGCGCTCGCCGCCGGTGACCGCGGTGCGGGTCCGCTCCTTCTGGATGCCGGTGAAGCGGGCGGTGAGCGCCGGCAGCCCGGCGCGGTTGCGGGTCGCGGTGGCGGTGGAGCTCCACGGCGTGTACGAGGTCGCCGACACCAGCGCGCCGCCGTCCCCGTTGTAGACGGCCTTCTCGCGCAGCTGGCCGGCGAACTCGGGCCGGTCGGTGACGGCCTCGCCGGCCGAGTCCTTGACCGCCGCCCCGTCGAGGCCGCGGAAGTAGCGGGTCTCGGTGAGGGTCCGGGCGTCGTAGCCGGCGCCGGTGCGGGTCTGGACGCGGCCGTAGCCGCGGGCGACGGAGAAGGTGCGCTCGTCGGCGTTGGTGAGCTCGTCCTCGTTCATCGCCCAGGCGGCGCCGTCGGGGTAGGAGTACTCGGTGACCTTGTCCGGGGTCTCGGCGAGGTTGTCGCCCTCGACGACCTTCTCGACGACGTAGCTGTTGAACCAGTCGTCCTTCACCGTGCTGCCCTCGCGCCGCTTGACGGGGTAGCAGCGGCTGGTGTTCGAGCCGTTCGCGGCCGGCAGGCCGGTCGCGGTGCAGCCGGGCTGGGAGTAGTAGACGCCGATGGTGCCGCCGGTCTCGGTGGTGATCTGCGACATCCGCAGCCGGATGAACGGCGCGAGGCCGTCACCGGTCCTGTCCACCCGGTTCGCCAGCTGCTCGCCCTCGAAGGTGACCGCGGGCAGGTCCAGTTTGCCGCCGGTCCAGCCGGTGCGGGTGACGGAGGAGAGCCACATCGGGGTTGAGAGGCCGTCACCGGAGGGCGGGAAGCCCTGCTTCAGGCTCCAGCTGTCGACGTCCTTGTGGGTGCCGCCGGTCAGGGCCCTGGCGGTGACGGTGACCAGGCGCTTGCGGGACCAGAAGGTGGGGGAGGCGTTGGACTTGCAGTCCGCGCCGTCCGCGCAGTACAGGTCGAACGGGACGTCCGGCCAGTTCTTGGCGTGGGCCTCGTCGAAGGTGCCGCAGTCGGCCAGGCAGCGCTCGTCGACGTCGAACTTGACGACGCCCATCGGCTTGGCGGAGTACACGGTGTCCGCGCGCAGGCCGTACTCGACGCGGTCGAGCCAGCCGCCGCGCACGTACGGGGTCGCGGTGCCCTTGCCGGTCGTCGTGCTCCAGTTGCGGGCGTAGTTGTTGGTCTCGGTGTTCCAGTAGTACGCCATCGCGTTGCCGCGCGCGTCGACCACGTAGTCCAGCTGCCAGCGCCAGGCCTGCTGGCACCAGGCACTGGCGAAGGACGCGTTGTAGCAGGGCTCGCCGGACTGGTTGCCGAACACCGGCACCGTCCAGGTCGACCTGGTCTCCGCCGATCCCGACTGGAAGCCCGGCAGGCGGTTCAGGCCGAAGAAGTACTGGGTGCCGTCGGTCGAGGTGATCTTCCAGTGCTCGCCGTCGTTGTCGCCGTTGGCGGCGCCGGTCAGCTTCTCGACCTTCTCGCCGCTGTCCGCGGCCGGGTGCCAGCCCTTGCCGGCCTCGTACACCAGCTCGGTGTTCTTGCCGCCGAGGTTGAGGACGGCGTTGTCGTTGAACCAGCACAGGTCGCCGACCTTGGCGGTGTTGGTGCCGCCGGTCCTGTCGTCGTCGCACGGCTTGTAGCGCCGCTCGATGAAGCCCGGCTCGTACGACCAGCCGTCACCCAGCCAGCCGGCCTGGTTGTTGGAGGCGCTGCTGCGCCCGTCGACGGCCTGCGAGGAGTAGCCGAGCGAGACGCCGGGCTGCAGTCCGCCGGGCACCGGGGGCACCGACATCGGGTAGGACCAGGTGAAGGTCCCGGTGGAGCCGCCGGCCGACCAGGCCCCGGACGCCTGGAGCTGCGTGGCCTTGTAGTCACCGGTGGGGCCGCTGGCGTCGGCGAGCGCCGCGAGCACCGTGACGCCGCCGGCCGCGGTGGACCCGGCGGCGAGCGAAAAGCCCTTCGCCTGCGCCGGGCGGGCGGCGGGGGCGTCCACGCTCGCCGACAGGGCGCCCTTGGCGGGCTCGTTCACCGACTCCAGCGGCACCGGCGTGCGGCACTCCGGGCTGTCCGGAGTGGTCAGCGCACACTCGGGAAGCCGGACCAGCCGCAGTCGTGACGCCCAGTCACCGCCGTAGGCCTTGGCGAAGGCCGAGTAGTCGAGCGTGACCTTGACCTTTCCGCCCTCGGGCGTCTGGTCCGCCGAGGAGAGCGAGAACAGCACGCCGTCGATTCCGGCGGCACGGGTGTGCTGCCGGTCGGCGACGGTGACCTCGACTCCCTTCGGCTGTCCCGAAGGGAGTGCCTTCGCGCGTGAATCAACGTTTGCCGTAAGCGACTTGCCCGATTCGGATGCCGATTCCACGGATATCGCACCGGGGCCGGGCCATACCGCCTCGGGGGTCTTCTCCGTGGCGGTCGAGGCCAGGCCGGCCCGCTTTTCCCGGCCGATCGGTGCCGTCTTCACGGGCACCGGCCGGGTCTGCTGAAGGGCCGGCAGATCCGGTCCCCTGCCGCTGTTCTCGGCGGCTGACGCTGCACCTGGCAGTGCCGATGTCAATGCCGTGGCCACGACTGCGGTCGCCAGCCAACGGACGACGAAATGCCTCACTCGTCCCTCCGATGATTCTGAATGAGTCGACGAAGGCTAACAAGGCCCTACCGCAGATTTCTTGGGCTCACCTGGAGAAATGATGGGCGTAATGTCCCGTGTGCGATCATTCGTCAGGATCGATGGTGTGCGCTCTTGTCTTCCGTCAGCACAGATGGACCGAAGTGAAGTTGACTTTGCATCACGAAGATGAAGGCGATGTGAGAGGACCGAGAGGGTGCCTCGCGGTGGGGTATAGAGTCCTACCGCTTTCGGTAAATGCACTCATCGTGAAGGAAGCAGTGTGACCATCCTTTCCAGTAGGAACGGGCGCAGTGGTGTGCGTCCGACCGGGGCGATAGCCCTGGGCCTCGTGGGAGGGCTCACGGTCGGCCTCGCCGTCGTGCCGCCCTCCGTCGCCCGGGCCCTGCCGGCCGCCCCGACCGCCCCGACCTCCCCGACCGCGCCGACCTCCCCGACCGCGCCGGCTGCTCCGGGCGTCGCCGTGAACCCGTCCGACGACGACGGCTCGGTCAGTCCCGAGGAGAAGGCCCTCCAGCAGGCCAAGTCCACCAACGCCCCCGCCGAACTCGTCACCGCCCGGACCGAGCGGTCGGACACCTGGGCCAACCCCGACGGCACCTTCTCGGTGCGCCACTACGGGACCCCGGTGCGCGTACTGCGCGGCGGCGCCTGGGTGGCCACCGACCCGACGCTGCAGTTCGCGGCCGACGGCTCGGTGAAGCCGAAGGCCGCCTCCGTCACCATCGCCTTCTCCGGCGGCGGCGCCGGCCCGCTGCTGACCGGCGTCAAGGACGGGCGCACCCTCTCGCTCTCCTGGCCGAAGCCGCTGCCCCAGCCCACCCTGGCCGGCAACGTCGCCACCTACGCCGAGGTGCTGCCCGGCGTCGACGTGCAGCTGAAGGCCGAGATCGAGGGCTTCTCGCAGCTGGTGGTCGTCAAGACGCCCCAGGCCGCGGCCAACCCCGAGCTGGCGACGCTCAAGTACACGATGTCGACGGTCGGTGTGACGGTCGCCACCGACGCGGCCACCGGCGCCGTGCAGGCCACCGACCCCGCCGGGCGCCCGGTGTTCACCAGCCCGCCGCCGATGATGTGGGACTCCACCACCATCAGCAGCGCCCCGCCCGCCACCGGGCCCGCGAAGTCCGCCGCCGCCCCGGCCGCCCCGGGTGTGGAGGGTTTCGCGTCGACGGCCGGTGTCGGCGCGGGTGACCCGGCGAGCGGGTTCGAGCAGCCGGTCGGCGCCAAGGACGCGGTCATGCCGACCGCGGTCAGCGGCAACACCCTGCAGATCACGCCGGACCAGGCGCTGCTGACCGCCGCGGACACCAAGTACCCGGTGTACATCGACCCGTCCTGGGCGTGGGGCGGGCGCCAGAACTGGACCCGGGTCTACAAGAAGTACCCGAAGATGAG